>DQVU01000013.1 GCA_015661585.1 Methanothermococcus okinawensis
AAAAAGAGTTAAACAGGATTTGTCTCTTCTTCCAGTGTTTAGAACCTCCAGGAAGGGTAATATAGGTAACTATTTATGTGTTTAATTTTTAGATGTCTTATTTTTTTAAATTTTATATTAACTAATATATTCAGAGCACAGTAAAACCCCTTCTCCTTAAAGATGTATTGGCTCTAACAACATTCTATTTTTTATAATATTAAAAATATTATAATATATTAATAAAAATAAATAAAAGGGTTTTTCACAGCTGAATCTATTAAAAATGATGGTAAAATATCCGTCTATTTAATATTCCTCTTTAGTGTTTCTATGGAAGAGGGAGTGAAGAATTCCACTGGTAGGAGATATCACCGTCTATCCCGATGTTAAAGTAGTTAATTTTTAATGAAATTTCAGTGTTTCGGAGATATTCTGAAGATAATCATTAATCTTTATTACCTCGATGGAATAGAGTATAACAATATTATTATAACTTTATTAATATATTTTTATTGTAAGTTTAAGATTTTATGTACTTGACTATTAATTTTTTAAAGATAATATGTTAAGGTATCAGAAGATCGGCGATATAGTATTAGTAAAGAGGGACCTATCCCAGGAGGAGATAGAGTACATACTAGATAAAACGAGGTGTAAAACTATAGTGAAGTACGAAGGTATAGTAGGAGATCTTAGAAAACCAAAGATTAAGATAATATACGGTAGTGAAACTGAAACTATCCATAAGGAATATGGCTGTCTATTTAAATTGGATGTATCAAAGGTTATGTGGAGTATGGGAAATATAGAGGAAAGGAAAAGAATGGCACACATATCCCATCCAAGGGAGATAGTAGTAGATATGTTTGCAGGGATAGGTTACTTTTCCATACCTATGGCCAAATACTCTAAACCTAAGAGGATCTACGGAGTAGAAATAAATCCAGATGCCTACTACTATTTAAGGGAGAACATCAAGTTGAATAAGTTGAAGAACGTTGAGCCTATTTTGGGAGATAACAGGGTTTTGGACTTAGAAAATATTGCAGATAGGGTAATAATGGGGTATATATTAAAAACCAGGTTCTTCTTAGATAAAGCTTTTCAACTTCTGAAAGAGGAGGGAGGGGTTATACACTACCACGACACCTTACCTGAGAAGGCCCTGTACTCAGAGGGTGTTTACAGTATAAAAAAGACTGCCGAGACTTACGGCTATAAACTAACCTACTACGATATACGTAAGATAAAAAAATACGCCCCAGGGGTATGGCATATAGTGATAGATGCCAAGGTAGAGAGATGTTAATCTGTCTTTTCTCAACAATTTTAGGAAAAAATTTCACCCTCTTTTTACCTTAGTTCTCATTAAAATTCTAAGGTGATATTAGAAGATATCCAATGGTTGTAGTTGAGGCTAAACTGTAGAAAATAGTGAAAAAATATCTCGATATAATATACAACAACGTGATGAAGTCCATAATACTCTGTATTAGTGAAAATCCCCCGCCTCCAGTGTTCAGGAGCATCCAGGAGATATTTCTATTTTTTGATTTAACTTTTTAAACTCATAGTCCAAAATTGGATTATAGAAAAATAAACCTTAATTCCCATTAAAGTAGTAGTTAAAAGATAAAATAATAATTTTATAAAGTAAAAATAATTAATAAAAAAATGAATAAAACCATTAATTTTGGGTTTTTTATTTTTAACTCTCACTTTAATAGGAAGTAGGTAAAAATAAAAAAATAAAAAAACGGAAATAAAAAAGAGTAAAAAACATCATCTCAATCTCTAGAATATCTCCTGAGTACTTGGAAAGTATAAAGTTTCCCCTGTTGATAGGGCCCATCCATGGATGGGTAACCACTAAGTGGAATCAGACACCTTTAAGGAGAAGATCGAAGATTTTTTAATACATTATTTTTTTTTTATTTTATAATCCTCGAGAGTTGTTATTCAGTATAGATAGTTTTTGTTCATGAGTGTATTTATTTTTAAGATTTTTTGAAGAAAAGCAGAGTTCTCTTTTTATTATTTTACTGTTTTTATAGGTTATATCTCTAATTATTATTGACTATATCATGAACTTTAAATAACATTCTGTGTTATAAAATACACAGAACCATAACATTTATATAGAAGTTTGTAATCATGTATATACCGTAGGAGTAGAATGGAGATAAAGAATTAAATACCAATCATAATAATAGGGGGTGGGGAGATGGCAACAACCCAGCCAATAGTTATATTACCTGAAAATGTAAAGAGATACGTAGGAAGAGAAGCACAAAGAATGAACATATTAGCAGGTAGAGTTATTGCTGAAACTGTAAGATCCACATTAGGTCCAAAGGGAATGGACAAGATGTTAGTTGATGACTTAGGAGACATAGTTGTTACAAACGACGGTGTAACAATATTGAAGGAGATGAGTGTAGAGCACCCTGCTGCAAAGATGTTAATTGAAGTTGCTAAGACTCAGGAGAAGGAAGTTGGAGACGGTACAACAACAGCAGTTGTTATAGCAGGAGAGTTGTTAAGAAAGGCTGAAGAGTTGTTAGATCAGAACGTACACCCAACAATAATCATAAAGGGGTACCACTTAGCACTTAACAAGGCTCAG
>DQVU01000099.1 GCA_015661585.1 Methanothermococcus okinawensis
CCATCTCCTAAAACCTTCACATTAAATCCCGTCCTCTCCCATCTCTCTCTATCTAAAATATTCCTACAATCAACAACATTTTTTCTTCTCATTAGTTTTGAAATCATATCTGGATCCATCTCCCTAAATACATCGTGATCGGTTATTACTACAATACAATCACTGCCTTTAACTGCCTCCTTATAATCTAAGATCTCGTATTCAAAATTTTTAACGTAAGGATCATGAACTTTTATTTTAAATCCTTCATTTTCAGCTAATTTTATAAATTTCAGGGCAGGAGTTTCTCTCGTATCATCTACATTACCTTTATAAGCCACTCCAAACACCGTAATAGTAGGATCCTTGACGTTCCCTACTAATCTCCTAACGGTATGTAATACATAGTTAGGCATAGAATCGTTTATCTCCCTTGCCAGGGAAATCATCCTACTCTTAGTTGAATTCTCAGTTAGAAACCATGGATCTATGGCTATACAATGTCCCCCTACACCTGGCCCCGGTTTAAGAATATTTACCCTCGGATGTTTATTTGCTAACTCAATAGCCTCCCATATATTTATTCCGCTCTCTTCTGCTATTTGGGCAAACTCGTTAGCCAAAGCTATGTTCACATCTCTGTATGTATTCTCCATCAATTTTACAAATTCTGCAGTCCTTAAATTTGTTAAATATATATCTCCCTTAACAAAAGAGGAGTACAGATCCTTTGCAAGTTTTCCAGAGGTTTCATCTAACATACCAATTATTCTGTCGTTGTGTATCATTTCATATATGGTATTCCCAGGTAGAGCCCTTTCAGGACAGTAAACAAAATAGAATTCTCCTGCTTTTAAACCACTTCTTTCTAATATAGGGATTACCAATTTTTCACTAGTTCCTGGTGGAACAGTTGACTCGAGGATCACTAAATTACCTTTATCGAGATATGGGTAAATCATTTCTGCCGCCATCCTTACATACTTCAAATTTGCAACCTTTACGTTTCTTTCTAAAGGAGTTGGAACTGCAATTAAAAATACATCAGCCTCCTCAACCTTAGTTTTAGCAACAAAATTATCTTTTACCTTTTCAAATAAACTATCTAATCCCGGTTCATTAAAGGGAATCTTTCCTTCATTTATTTTCTTTACAAGATCTTTGTTTATATCTACACCAACTACTTCGTAGTTCTGTGCAAAAAGTAATGCAGTTGGTAATCCTATATAGCCGAGTCCAAGTACGCAGATCTTCAATTAAACCACCTCTAAGATTTTTATTATTCTCTTAGCAGCTTTTCCATCTCCAAAGGGATTGATCCAGTTATTCTTTCTTTCTAACATAAGTTTAACACCATTTAAAATTCTTTCTGGGATGGTGCCTACAAGTACATTACTCCCTACTTCTAATGTTTCAGGGCGTTCTGTATTATCTCTTAAAGTTACACAGGGCACTCTCAATATACAACTTTCCTCCTGAATACCTCCTGAATCAGTTAAGATCAATCTCGCTCCTGCCTCTAATTTTAAAAAGTCCAAATATCCAAGTGGTTCAATTACTTTGATACTATCATTTACTTTTAGTCCAAATTCTTTTATTCTTTTACTTGCTCTTGGATGAATGGGAAATACTATATCAAAATCATACTCTTTACTTATTAACTCCAATCCTTTTAGAATCCCTTCCAATCTATTTTTGTTATCCACATTTTCTTTTCTATGTGTAGTAACGAGAAAATATTCTCTCTCTTTAAGATCTAACTCATTTAGAATTTTTGATTTAAGTTTTGCAATCTCTAAGTTCTGATAGATCCCATCGACAATTGTATTTCCAGTAACAAAAATTTTATCTAAATCTATACCCTCTCTTAACAAATTATCCTTGGCTTTTTCCGTTGGCGCAAATAAATAATCTGAGATATGATCTGTTAACACCCTGTTGATCTCTTCTGGCATGTTTTTATCATAACTCCTTAAACCTGCTTCTATATGCCCAATTTTAATATTAAGTTTAGAAGCAGCTAATGCACCTGCCAATACAGTATCTGTATCACCCTGGACTAAGACAACATCAGGCTTTTCCATTAGCAGAACTTTTTCAATGCCAATTAACATTTTACCTGTTTTTTCTGCATGGGTACCGGAACCTACATTTAAATTATATTTAGCCCCTGGTAATTC
>DQVU01000126.1 GCA_015661585.1 Methanothermococcus okinawensis
CTTCCCAGCTTCATTGGAGGGTTTTAAACAACCCTAAATCTTCGAAACTCCAAGTTTTTTGACAACTTCACCGGTTCGATAAAGTTTCACCGCCTCCACCCAAAAGAAATTAGTGACAAAGATATTTAAAGATTTAACTCATTATTTATTTATAAAACAGCCCACCTAATAAAAATGAAAAGTATAAAAATCAGTATATAAAAATTATAACTGATATTTCTATTATAAGAAAAAAGGTGATAGTATGAAAAATAAAGTGGTAATTGTCACTGGAGTGCCTGGGGTAGGAGGTACAACTTTAACCCAGAAGGCTATAGAGAGGTTGGAAAAGGAGGGAGTTCACTATCAGTTGGTAAATTTTGGTACTGTAATGTTTGAAGTTGCAAAATCGGAGAACTTAGTAGAAAACAGGGATCAGCTGAGGAAGTTAGATCCAGATACCCAGAAGAGGATCCAAAAGATGGCTGGAAGGAAAATCGCCGAGATGGCTATGAAGAGCCCTGTTATTGTAGATACTCACAGCACAGTTAGAACTCCTAAGGGTTATTTGGCAGGATTACCTAAATGGGTACTGGATGAACTTAACCCAGATATTATAGTACTTGTAGAGACTACTGGAGACGAAATACTCATGAGAAGATTAGGAGATACCAGTAGAAATAGGGATTTAGAAACTACTGGAAGTATAGAAGAACATCAGTTTATGAACAGATGTGCTGCTATGGCCTATGGGGTACTAACTGGAGCCACTGTAAAGATAATTAAAAACAGGGATAAACTATTAGATGACGCTGTTGAAGAGTTAGTATCTGTTTTAAAGTAATTCTTTTTTTACTCTTTTTCTTAAAAATACTGAGGAGGTAAAGATGTTTGAGATATTCCGTTTTATCGTAGATACCTACTATAAAACAATGGATATGTTATTTATGCCCATTGTAGTAAATACTCATCCTGCCCTTGCCATACTTATAATAGCCTTTATAGTGTCTTTTATTATTACATTAGCAACGAAATTGTTAGTTGATCAGGAGAGGATGGAAGAGATTAGAAAGAGGATTAAAGAGTTCCAAGTAAAGATAAGGAAAGCTTCTAAAGATCCAGAACTTATGAAGGAGATTGAGAAGGAACAGGAGGAGATAATGAAGATCCAGATGGAAATGATGAGGATGAGTTTTAAACCTATGATATACACCTGGATACCTATTATAGCTATTTTTGCATATCTGAAGCATGTCTACGGTTACAACGGGGTATTACATACCTTAGATCCCTCCTGGAATGGAGTAGTGGCATATCTCCCGACTATTCTATCTAAGTTGTTGTTGGTGCCCTTCTTTCACTGGTTAGGGGGTTTATTCTATCAGAGTGGATTCGGTATAGTTTCAGACAACGCCCTTGGATGGCTTGGATGGTATGTGGTATGTTCCATGGCTACATCTACTTTTTTGAGGAAGGTAATGGGTGTAAAGTAAGGGATAACATGGCAAAGAAACCTGTAGTAGGGGTACTCTCTGGGGAGAGGATCGTTGTATTTAATAAAGAGGGGATGTCTCGGTTAAGTGCCAAGAGGTACGGGGAGTTAAACGAGAACTTTTTATCTCTATCTCTCATAGAAGGGCTTTATCTACTGTCGAAAAACAGGATAAAAGTTAAGTACAAAGATAGGTTTCTGTCATTTGAAGAACTCTACAACTACGCCAAAGAGATAGATGAGAGGTTGTGTATAAAGTATTTAGTGTATAGGGATCTGAAAAATAGAGGTTATACAGTAAAAACTGGACTTAAGTATGGGGCTGATTTCAGGCTCTACAGTAGGGAGAACATAGAGGAGATACACTCCGAGTACCTTGTAAAGGTGTTCTCCGAGGATAAGCCCTGTTCCATATCAGAACTTACAGGATTTGTAAGGGTTGCCCACTCTGTTAGAAAGAAGTTGATAATCGCCATCGTAGATAACGACGGGGATATTATCTACTACAATATGGAGTATATAAGACCTTAAGGTGATAAGATGACTTTGAGGATCTCACCTGAGAAGGAGAAGGAACTTATTATGGATATATTGAAAAGTTACGGTGTAAGTGAAAAAGATGCAGAGATCACCGCAAATATATATGTAGAGGCAGATCTCAAGGGGTTCCGCTCCCATGGTATAGGTAGGTTTCCCCAGACAGTTGTAGGTATAGAGGTGGGAAATATTAACGTCAATCCAGATATTAAGATAATAAGGGAGAGTCCTGCAGTGGCTACCATTGATGGAGATATGGGGTTAGGTTATGTGGTAGGGGAGAGGGTTATGGAGTTGGCTATGGAGAAGGCGAAGAATGTAGGTATAGGTGCAGTGGCAACTGTGAATTCAAACCACTTCGGTATAGCAGGGCACTACGCAGAGATGGCACTTAGGGAGGATCTCATCGGTATAGTGATTACAAATACAGAACCTGCAATGGCACC
>DQVU01000021.1 GCA_015661585.1 Methanothermococcus okinawensis
AACATATTAGCGAGGGCTACACTTAGTATAAATCCTTTCAAAGTATTGAAAAACTGACTAACAGATAACCAAAACCCTCCCTTTATAAAGTAGGGTAGATCCAACCCTACTTTCGTGGAGTACCTCTTTGCCAACAAATACACCCTCTCCTTCAACTTCTCTATCATCTTATCCCTTAACTAGTTCTTTTAAAATCTCCTTGTACCTCTCCACCGACACCTTCCAGTTAAAGTTCTCCTCTATAAACCTCTTAGCATTCCTACCACATTGGTCCATTAACTCCCTATCATTAATAAACTCCACTATGCCTCTACATATCTCCTCTGGACTGTTATCCCTTAAAAGTATTCCAGTTTTTCTATCAACTACTACCTCATCTCCCCCCTCGTAGGGACTGGCAACAACAGGTTTTCCACAGCACATTGCCTGAAGTAAAGATGTAGAGAGACCCCCACCCCTATAAGATGGATGAATGTATATATCACAACTTTTAACTATTCCTATAGCCTCCTCAAAATCCTTCTTTCCAGTGAAGTATATCCCTTTATTAAGATACTCCCCTGACAACTCTTTAAGATACTCTAAATCCTCCCCGTATCCAACTATTATTAACACGGTCCTATCCCTTATCTCCTTAGGAAGAAGTTTATATCCTTTAATTAAGTTATCCACTCCCTTCCATCTATACAATCTACCGACAAAACATAGTTTTATCCTATCCTTAAACCTCTCCTTTATTTCCCTATCCTCAGGTATGTTGTCTATCTCTTGGATCTCTATACCTCGATATATTACTGGGATATCAAAATCATCTAAGAAGTTCTCCAAGATAAAATTTTTAACAGATTTCGATATAGCTATTACACAGTCAGATTCTCGAAATATCAACTTCCCTATAGTTTTATCGTATATATAGGCTATCCTATTCGTTAATCCATTACCTACATTAACAAAGGCACTACCATGCTCTACATGAATAACCTTTATCCTCGATAACCTAAGTTTTGCAAATAGAAAGCCTAACAGAGTATTTGAGAAGAACCTTGTCCTCGTCATTACAACATGGAAGTTTATCTTATATAGATTGAGAAACATCCTCCAGAACTTAATACTTAGTATATTGGGAACTGGATAATTTGAAATCACCTCAAAGGCTGGATACCTATATACCTTAACGTTGTTGTATCTAACTTCAAATTCCTCGTATTTTGGAATATTTGGGGCGAAGATATAAATATTAAACTCTTTATCTTCAGATAGGTATTTAACAAATTCATCAACATGGGTTTCCAATCCTCCTACATGAGGTACATAATATCCTGGAAAGATGATAAGGTTGATGGTCATAATTTCCCTTAATTATTAGTATAAGATTATGGGTTCCTAACAGCGATGATTTTAACTCCTTTATATTAAGAATCTCATCAGAAGAGGGATAATTAGAAAGTTCTTTTTTAATTATTATCATTATAAGTCTAATATTATTATAAAAATAGTAATTATCTTTAATCAAATCTATACTTTTTAAAATACCTCACACTAACCACCATCATTACTATCACACATATTACCACCTGAACAATAGACACAGGCACCTTAACGGTAAAAGGTTCATCTATCC
>DQVU01000101.1 GCA_015661585.1 Methanothermococcus okinawensis
AACAGCGGCGGTAACTAAGATACTTATTTCTGTAGATATTTGTCCCTTTTTAGATATTAATATTTTCATTATAGACCCCTTATCAGTATATAGTTTATAATATACAGAATTAATATCTCTATACTCAAAATATTAATATAGTTATCATCTTTTATCAATAATTATTTAATAGAAAAATATAGTTTTTATTTTTCTTAATATCTATAAAAATAATTAATAATTTATAAAAAATAATAAAAAAATAATAATTAAAGATGTGTCTGTATTCCTTCTGTAGCATTCTCTGCTAATTCACCCAATCTCCTTATCGCTTCAGTAGCGTTACCTTGTGCAGCGCCTGCACTACTTCTAACACTTGTTACATAGTAATACGCAGCAATTACAGCAACTGCAACAGCAGCAGCAACTAAGATACCTAGCTCCATAGATATTTGTCCTCTTTTAGAGATTAATTTTTTCATTATCATAATCTATCGCCTTTATATTCTTTATTAAATTTACATTATCATTTTACATTATTATATTACTCCCATCATAGTATAAAAATGTTACCTTTACTTGTATAATATAATAAGGTATATACCCTCAACATTTGTATGCTTTAATTTATTATTGTTGATATATAAAAGAAGATAAACAAAAAGTGAAAGTGATGATCTGGAATAAGGAAAATATCCTGGAGTATAGTATCGTCAGAGAGAGATTAAGTTGGTATTATAGGGTAATGAACAATAAAATTCCTGCAAAGTTCATATTATGTAAAAAGATAGAGAGTGAAGATCCCACTAAGTTAGACATCGGAAACCTATGGGATCTCCACAGGAAACTTTCTAAAGATTTCGATAAAATATTAAAAGATATCAAAAGTGAGAGAATCCAGATAAAGGATATTCCCACTCCAAAATTCAACTTCTTAGATGTTAAAGTTGAGATAGCAAAAAATATATTTAAAAGTTGCCACTTCTGTGAGAGGAGGTGTGGAGTAGATAGAAGGGAGATAGAAGGAGAGTGTAAAGTAGATGATACCTATGTCCACAGCTGGTTCCATCATTATGGAGAAGAATCTCCATTAGTACCCAGTGGTACCATATTCTACGGAGGGTGTAACTTCCACTGTGTATTCTGTCAGAACTACGATATAAGCCAGGAATATCCCAAGGGTGGAGTTAAGGTAGATGGGAAGAAGTTGGCACTGATACAAAAGGAGTTGAGGACAGAGGGGGCGAGAAATATAAACCATGTGGGAGGGGATCCTATTCCAAATACCTATGTAATCCTCGAGAGTTTCAAGTACTTAGATGTGAATGTACCTCAACTTTGGAACAGTAACATGTACTGTAGTATAGAAACCATGGCCCTACTTAGGGAGGTAATAGATATCTGGTTACCAGACTTCAAATACGGTAACAACAGATGTGCCGAGAGATTAAGTTTAGTGGAAAACTACTGGGAGGTGATCACTAGAAATATAAAGATAGCCTACAACTCAGGAGATATGATAGTTAGACACCTTGTACTTCCAAATCATATAGAGTGTTGTTCAAAACCTGTACTTAGATGGATAGCAAAGAATTGTCCAAAGGTCTTGGTAAATATAATGGGACAGTATAGGCCTGAGTACTTAGTCTCTAAGTATCCAGAGAGGTGGCCAGATATAGGAAGAACCCCAACCTTTGAGGAGATGGAACATGTATATAGATATGCCGAGAGATTAGGGATACTGTATAGGTTTTGAAACAATAAACCATTAAAAAATCTTTATTATAAAAATAAGATAGTTAAAAAAATAATAAAAATAGTCATAATAAAAAATAAGGAAAATTTTCAAAAATAAAAAAACCCAAATACAAGATTTTAAAAGAAGATTGGGGAAAATGATCTTCTGAATATTTTTTATACAACTGTTTATATTACAATTAGGATTTTCTATCTTTATCCGTGTTCAGAAAAATGAGATATGATTTTATTCATTTTTATTATAATAATATTTTTATTCATTCTTTTAATCACCACTTTGGTGGGAGCTACGGTTTATAATAAATTTAAAAAATAATTAGAGTAAAAAAAAGAAGAAGGGCTAATAAAAATCTTACTCTGCTTTCCCAGTACATACTGCAGTCCAGGGAAATAAGAGTATAATATTTATGTTATTAACATTTTATTTTATAATTTCAATTCTTTATTATAATTATTATTTTTTATTGGAAATCCTCAAGAGTTGTTGTTAGTTTAAAAAGTTTTGTTTATTACTTATTTTGCCTCCTTGAATACTCTAAATATTATTAAAAAATATCAAAAATAATAAACACATAAAAAAGATAAATCTCGTTATTATCTCTTAGGAAATCTTGAGTAGTGGAGGAACAAAACGGATTTATTTTGATCATAATAAAAATATCACAAATCTACCAAGAAGTCTCGTAGAGGATACCCTTAACCACCGTATATACAGGTACTCCTCTAACTTTCCAATTCTCAAAGGGTGTGAATTTAGACTTAGATTTAAACCTCTCCCCCTTTATTGTAATTTCCCTCTTTAGATCTATAACAGTTAAATTTGCCTTTTTTCCCTCCTTTAATCTATTATCTATATGGAATATTCTCCCAGGTTTGTTGGAGATGAGATCTACAAGACGAAATAGGGAAATCACACCTTTATTTACAAGGTTCAACATCAAAGGTAGAAACGTCTCAACACCTGGAATACCTGAGGGACATTCTCCAACATCTCTACTCTTCTCCTCGTAGGTATGGGGGGCGTGATCCGTTGCTACAATATCCACACTTCCATCTATCAGCCCCCTCATAAGCGCCCTGTTATCCTCCTTAGTCCTTAAAGGAGGGTTGAATTTACCTAATCCCTTTAACTCCTCTGCCATGTCCATATTTAGATATAGGTGATGAGGGGTAACCTCCAACGTTATTTTAACATTCTTAAACCTCTCCTTTGCCTTCTTTATCAGATCCAATCCCTCCTTGGTAGAGATATGGCAGAAGTGAATATGGGGTTTTCTATATCCTAACCTCTCTATCTCCTCTAAACATCTCAGGATCTCCCTTATCCCCTCCACCTCACTCCTCTTATCCCTAATCCTACAGTGATCTATCCAGGAGTTTAAGGAGTATCTTTTTTTATTCTCCTCTATTACATCCTTATGTTCAGCATGGATTGTAAATATTTTATCCTGATTGAGAATATCCCTCAACTTGCTGTAGTCCCTTATAAATAAATCTCCAACAGATTCAACCATAAATATCTTGTAGGACTTCGCCTCCTCTATTCTATCTAAGTAGTTATTCTCAGTTACACCGTAGTTAAACTCTATATTCACCTTACTCTTCTCCTTTCCCTCTCTATACTTCTTATAGAATCTCTCCTTTGTGGTAATAGGGGGGTTATCATTTGGCATATCTATAACATAAGTTATCCCTCCATTTATGGCAGCCTCACTACCTGAGACAAACCCCTCCTTCTTGATATCGTTGTATCTAAAATGGACATGGGCATCTATAATCCCTCCAATGACTATCTTATTTTTTAGATCTATTATCCCATCTTTCTTGTTGATATCTTTCTTTATTTCTTTTATAATTCCATCTTCGATTAGCATATCCCCCTCTATAATTCTGTTATCTATTAATATCCTACAGTTCTTTAGGATCAATTTTGTCACCTGAGATAGAGATTGTTGTCTTTTTTAGAATATTCCTAAGGTTTTGGAGAGGTTGAATTCCTCTTCGTTGGTAGGAATTACCAAAAAACTTGGAGTTTCGAAGATTTAGGGTTGTTTAAAACCCTCCAATGAAGCTGGGAAGAAGGAAGGTTATCCGCTACGATTGGTTCATAAGT
>DQVU01000022.1 GCA_015661585.1 Methanothermococcus okinawensis
TAGGGGAGATGCTCCACAACAATAATCCCTTCGGTTATATCATATCTGGAGGTACAGAGGCCAATATAACTGCTATGAGGGTTGTAAAAAAGATGTCGAAGGAGAAGGGTAGAAGAGAGGTAAATATTCTCATACCTGAGACTGCACATTTCTCCTTTGAGAAGGCTAGGGAAATGATGGATCTAAACTATACAGTGGTACCTCTCGATAGGAAATACACCATGGATGTGAAGTACCTAAAGGACTATATAGAGGACAACGTAGAGAAGGGCATAGATGGTATAGTAACTATAGCAGGTTCCACTGAACTTGGTACCATAGATAATATTCCAGAGATTTCCAAGGTGGCTAAGGAGTACAACATATATATCCATGTAGATGCAGCATTTGGAGGTTTCGTCATACCTTTCTTAGAGGATAGGTACAGGTTGGAGGGATACAATTATTATTTTGATTTTTCACTAGATAATGTCTTCTCTATTACAATAGATCCTCATAAAATGGGCCTTGCACCGATACCTGCAGGAGGTATATTATTTAGAGATTCCTCCTTTAAGAAATACCTAGATGTGGAGACACCTTATCTAACAGAAAGTTATCAGGCTACACTTATAGGGACGAGAAGCGGTATTGGAGTAGCTACAACCTGGGGTATAATGAAACTCTTAGGATCTGAGGGATATAGGAAGATAGTATCCCAGTGTATGGAGAATACCTACTACCTGGTGAAGAGAATGAAAGAGTATAGTTTTGAAAAGGTGATAAATCCTGTCTTGAATATAGTGGCGATAAGGGATGAGGATCCTGTAGGTACATCTCTAATGCTCAGGGAGATGGGATGGTATCTTTCAACCTGTAGATGTGTAGATGCCCTGAGAGTTGTAGTGATGCCCCACATTAGAAAGGAGCACATAGACAGGTTTATCGAGACTCTTGCTCAGTGTAAGAGGGATTGAAATAAGTGGTACATAACATTACTATATTAGCACTGTTAGGACTGTTGAACCATTGCACTGATAAGTTATAGTCAAGAACATAACTTTTAAACTATAAAAAAATATAATTATAGTAATAAAGTAAAAATAATATAATGATAAAGAAATAACGAAAAAAGAGACAAAAACTTATAAGAAAATGGATTTAACAGAAATCATCCCAAATATAAAATTTAAAATTTTTAATACAACTGTTGATATTACAGTAGGATTTCTATCTTATCTGAGTGTTCAGAAAACATCCTGAGATATTTAATGATTTTAATTTTTTAATTATTATTTTTAGTATTCTTTTAATCACTACTTTAATGGGAGCTGAGGTAATTATAAATTACATAAGTATTAAAATACCATTAATTATTATAATCGTTTATAAAAACTAAGGTGAAAGTATGTTCCCTGGAAAAATGAGTCCCAGGATGATAAAACAGATGCAGAAGATGATGAAAGAGATGGGTATGGAAACTGAGGAATTAAAGGCTTTAAAGGTAACCATTGAGTTGGAGGATAAGATCTTGGTCTTTGAGAAACCTAAGGTCCAAGTAATGGACATGTTGGGAAATAAAACATACACCATCTCTGGGAAGGCTAAAAAGATAAAAAAAGAGGAAGGTTTAAAGGACGAAGAAGTTAAATTAGAGATAACTGAGGAGGATATTCAGTTGGTTATGAGTCAGTGTAACGTCTCAAGGGAGGAGGCTCTTAAGGCACTTGAGGAGTGTAACGGAGATATAGCAGAGGCTATACTGAGGTTAGGAGGGTAAGCTACTCTAGGGCGATCTTTCTCCTTCCCGGCCGTCTTTGTAGTTTTAGCCTCATGGAAGGTTCAGAACTCATAGCCCTTTATCCCGATGACCCGTTATCTCCGATATCCTTAAGATCTTTCTTATTTATACCCTATGGGGTTGATACCTTTCTCGTTCTTTTTAACCTTTTTATAATATATCTTACAGGCACCCTTCTCTCTTTTAATATCAGTCGTCTTATATTCAAATCCTGCTTCTTTTCCTATAACTTCAAATAAAACTGGAAATGGACATCCTGTAGATTTTAGATCTGCTCCACCGATATCCACTGGGCAGTATTTACAGTGACCACAACCTCTATAAAGATAGACCACTAATGAGGCCCCATTAGAGACAACATTTACACTATCGCATATATTCATAGCATTGTTTATATCTCTGATAAAATCCCCAAAATCTGAGTAATTTTCCTTAATTAACCCCTTTGCCTTTAGGATGACGTATAGGTTGGGACCTATAACTTCCATTATAGAATCTATAAATAACTGAGAATCTTCTATAAGTTCTGCTAAGGCACTTAACAACAAGCTACAGAAGTACTGCTGAATAGGTATATCCTCATCTACTATGTATTTTATATTACCCTTAGTTACTGGTCTCATGTTTCCACTACAAGTGTGTTTTTAAATTATATTTTTTTATTTTTTAAATTAATTATATAATACTAAATTATAGATATTCGGATATTTTTATATTTTTATAAATTGAAATATGTAGTATAAATTCATTTAATTCTATATAATTTATATATTTTTCTATTTTCTACTATGGATACACTCCAATAACTACCACTCTCTAAAGCACATTGGAGCAAAACATGAACATCCTGTAGAAATGGTTCCAGAAGGCCATCCTTCTAACATTCGAAGAGAGGAAATATTAAAAGATGTTCATATACTCCTAAATGTTTTATGTTTATTTAGAAAGATCCTATTATAAAAACAAACTATATATACTAATTACCATAATATAACCAAAAAGGACACAGGTGAGATCTTGTTCTTAGAGAAGATATACGGGGCAAAAATGGCCTACACCTTTGACGATGTTTTACTTGTACCTAGTGCTTCATACGTAGAACCAAAGGATACAGATACCTCTACAGATCTCGCAGGTTTGAAGCTGAATATACCTATCGTCTCGGCTGCAATGGATACCGTCACCGAGAAGGAGATGGCAATTGCCCTAGCGAGGAAGGGAGGTCTTGGTGTAATCCACAGGAACATGTCTATAAAGGAACAGGTAAGTCAGGTAATATCAGTTAAAAAGGCTGAGGATATTATTATTAGAGATGTTATTACAATATCCCAAGAGAGTAACGTAGGAGATGCTAAAAAGATCATGGAGTTGTACTCTATTGGAGGACTGCCTGTGGTGGATGAAAACAACAAACTGGTGGGAATAGTTACTACAAGGGATATCAAGTATATACAGGATGACAACATCCCAGTTAAGGAGGTGATGACTAAAGACGTTGTCTACAGTGACGAGAATATTACACACGAAGAGGCAATGGGCATCATGTACGAGAACAGAATAGAAAGACTACCTATAGTAGATGAGAACAACAGGATAATAGGGATGATAACACTGAGGGATATCTTGAAAAGGAAACAGTATCCAGAGGCCGCCAGGGATAAAGATGGAAGACTGTTGGTATCTGCAGCCTGTGGCCCACATGACTTAGAGAGGGCAGAGGCCCT
Organism: Methanothermococcus okinawensis; assembly: GCA_015661585.1. Classification (GTDB taxonomy): domain Archaea; phylum AGJL01; class Methanococci; order Methanococcales; family Methanococcaceae; genus Methanofervidicoccus; species Methanofervidicoccus okinawensis_D. The sequence continues at coordinate 3,505 of DQVU01000022.1, forward strand.
TATAGATGCTGGAGTAGACGCCATAACCATAGATTGTGCCCATGCCCATAACATGAGGGTGGTAGAGGCTGTAGGTAAGATTAAAAGATTGATAGAGAAAAAAGATAAAGATACTGTACTGATCGTAGGAAATATAGCAACTAAGGAGGCTGCAAGGGATCTTATAGATGCTGGGGCAGATGTTCTCAAGGTAGGTATAGGGCCTGGAAGTATATGTACCACAAGGATAGTGGCAGGTGTGGGAGTTCCACAGTTAACTGCAATTGCAGAGGTTGCAGATGTTGCAAAGGATGAGGAAGTACCGGTAATTGCAGATGGGGGTATAAAGTACAGTGGAGATATAGCCAAGGCAATTGCCGCTGGAGCAGATGCTGTGATGTTGGGGAGTTTACTCGCCGGGACAGATGAGGCACCAGGACAGTTGATAACTATAAACGGTAGGAAGTACAAGCAGTACAGGGGTATGGGATCCCTCGGTGCTATGATGGGGGGTGTAGGTGCAGGGGCCGATAGATACTTCCAGAGTAAGAGTCATATGAAACATGTGAAGTTGGTGCCAGAGGGTGTTGAGGGAGCAGTACCTTACAAGGGGCCTGTAAGTGAAATTATATTCCAACTTGTAGGGGGCTTGAAATCCTCCATGGGATACTGCGGAGCGAGGAATATAAAGGAGCTGAAGGAGAAGGGTAGATTCGTCATAATAACCCAGAGTGGCCAGAGGGAGAGTCATCCTCATGATATACTTATAACCAACGAAGCACCAAACTATCCAATTAACAGATTCTAACCTGGATGATGAGAGTTACCCCCGCTGATAGGATGAGGATACCGGCACTGCCTGACAGGTATTAAAAATTAGGGGGTCTTACCATGGCAATTAAAGTTAGTGAAATCCTGAATAAAAAGATATACACTACAAAAGGTTATTACGTTGGAGAAGTCTACGATGCCATGATAGATACTGAGAAGGCTGTAGTAAGTGGTATAGTGGTAAGTGATGTCTATAGGGGATGTTTAAAAGATAAGATAGACGATCCCTCTAAGAAGGTTGTTATACCCTATAGAATTGTAGAATCCATAGGAAATATAGTTCTAGTAAAATTGCCAAGAAAATGATTTTAAATTATTTTTTATTTTTTTACTTAGTCCCATCAAAGTAGTGGTTAAAAAAATAATAAAACCCGAATTCTCATTAAAAAGATAAAAATAATAATATAAAATAATGGAAAAGTTATTAAAAAATAAAAAAGAAATACCTCAAAAAAGGATTAACAGAAATCATATTTTTACTTCTTTACTCGTATTTATCTCTTTTATTTTTATATTTTATAACAATTATAATTTTCATAAGATTTTTGATGGGAACTAGGTTTTTTATTTTTTATAATAATAATTGGAATTTTTAGTGGAAATACGGTTAAAGCGATAAAAATGGTGTAGGAATATTATTTAGTCAAAGGAGTGAAACATTATCTATATTTATTTCTCGAGAATAGAAATAAAATAAAAAGAATCCTTTAGGGGTTCTGAGCATTAGAGGAGTAGAATAGTGTTTTTATCTCTTCTTCTTAAATGAAGTGTTAACTTCGCTACAGTCTATAGATAGACTTGAAAAGGGTGAGTTCTCATTACTTATTCTACTCATCTGTTTTGTTCAACACTATATGATCCTTGAATATTAGATTCAACAAACTTAAATATAATATTATTTTTATTATATTATAAAAAAGATTTTGGGGTATAGATGTTGAGAATAGGGTTGGTAGGTTGTGGAGCTATCGCTACTTCAATAGTTAATGCTGTATTAAAGGGTATAATAAATCCTAAGGTTGTAGCCCTCTACGACAGACGTATATACAAGGCGGAAAAACTTGGAAGGTTAGTAAGGGCCCAAGTATGCCGCTCCATAGAGGAGTTGGTACGTAAGGACCTAGATGTAGTGATAGAGTGTGCCTCAATCCAAGCGGTGGAGGAAGTTGTAACAAAAGCCCTAGAAAATAGAAAAGATGTAATAGTGATGAGTGTTGGTGCTTTCAAAGATCTTAGTCTTTATCAGAGATTGTACAACCTCGCAAAGAGATACAACAGAAGGATATATATACCTTCAGGGGCTATTGCAGGGATAGATGCAATTAAAGCAGCCTCCTTAGGAGAGATATACGAGGTGACGTTGATAACGGTAAAACCCATAGAAGGGTTGAGGGATTCCTTAGAGAAACAGGGGTTTGATATAGATGCAATTTCAGAACCTACTACAGTCTTTGAGGGTAGTTTTTCAGAGGCTATAGAGAGATTTCCCCAGAATATAAACGTCTCCTTAGTGCTCCATTTGGCATCTAACTATCCGACAAAGGTTAAGATAGTGGTGGATCCAAATATATCCGTAAATAGGCATGAGGTGATAGTTAGAGGTTCCACAGGTACCATAAGGACAACTGTAGAAAATATACCTTCTAAGGAGAACCCTAGAACCTCGGTATTGGCAGCCTATTCAGTTATAAGACTTATTAAGGATCTCTCAGAGCCTATAGTTATTGGGACGTAGTTTAATGGACTTAATGAGCTTGGGTATTCTAAGGAAGGTAAAATTATCGAGATCTCGATGAAAATAATAATAAAAAGAATAATTAAAAATCATAAAATAAAAAAAAACTACAGGTGAAAAAATAAAATAAGTTCTTATCTCCTGGATTATATAGTGTGCTGGTGAAGTAGGAGAAGATTTCCGTTAATCCTTCTTCTTAAGAGTATTTCTTAATTTTTAATTGTCATTTTTATGATTTTGATAGAATCTCTCTATAAACTTCAGTATTTCTAAGGGAATATCTGAATACTTCATAATATTTCTAAATTGGGGAGTTATATTCATCTCAAGAATATAGGGATTGTTCTCTTTATCTATCAACACATCTACTCCCACTATATGGGCACCTACCCTTTTAACACACTTTAAAACGAGATCTTCAACATCTCTTTCTATATAAAATCTCTTAGTCTCTGCCCCGAGGGAACAGTTTGCTCTCCAGTCATTCTTCGGGATCCTCTCCATGGCACATACTACTCTGTTACCAATGACGAAAACCCTTACATCATATCTATAAGGTATATACTCCTGAATGATGAAGTGGTTAGAACTGTTATTCCTGTAGTATCTACTTAAAAGATCCTTCAAATCTTCCATCCTTTCCAACTTTAAAACTCCTTTACCATATCCTCCATAAACTGGTTTTACAACTAGGGGAAATCTTAAACCTATATCTTCTATTAGATAATCCACATCTTGGAGGTTACCCTCGGATACTAAGATAGACATTGGCATATACTCTCTTAACACCTTATATGTTAAATACTTGTTCTGACATATTTCAACAGATCTCCTGGGATTGATCACCTCTATATCAGTATTCTCCTCGACGTATTTCAATACCTTCAAACCCTCCTCTAAATAATCCCTTTCAACCCTTGAGAGTATTAGATCAACATCTAATTTAACACTTTTTAACTTCATAGGATTTATAAAAGTAGTAGGATAACTCCGTGATAAACATCTGTAAATTAGTATATTCTCGAGGGTTTTTCTACAGCAGAGTATTCCTACTTTGATAGTATCACCTAAATTCTGTAAATAATATAGTTATGCAAATAATTAATATAATAAGGATAAAATAATAGAATAAACCCTGTTCCTATCAAAAAAGTTTAAAAAATAAAAACCCCTATCCACTCCCGAATATAAATATATCCTCCACTCCTGAACATTGAGGAAGGGATAATTTTTTATGGGATTTTTTGAAGATTTTTTATTTTTATCTTACGCTTTTATTATACAACTTTAATACTCTCCAGATCTCCCCCCATCCTATAGGACAGTTTAACCTTTAAGATGTTGTCCTCTATCCTTGGATTCCCGATAGGTATAATAAGAGGAGGATTCAGCATCGGGGTACTTCCAGCAACTGTATCCTCTGTCAGTTGGGTGTAGGTATTTAACCTTATACCTATTTTACCCTCCTTAACTTTATCACTGGGGATTTTAAACTCTAAATGGTAGGACACCTCCTCTCTATTCACCTTGTTAAAATCTACAATACTGTAGAGCACCTCTGTAGATAGAGGTTGTGATTTCACCTCCTCGTCGTAGTAGATGTGGTTCATCCTTGCCAATACTAGCTGGGCGGTGTTGTAGACCCTCTGAGGTATGATCCTCCCACCCTCCTTTAAGACCCTCTTCTTAAGTATGGCATTTATCACTGGGACTTGGGGCTCTGTGATAAGTGCAGTATCCAACATCTCCACAACAACCACATCCACCTCATCCTCAGGGATATACTCCCTTGCATCCCCCTCTATAAGTTCTATGTTTTTAAACCCATTGATCCTTATATTTTCCAGGGCATACTGGTAGGTTATAGGATCTAACTCTATGGCATAAACCTTCCTTACAATTCTCGCAGCTATCATAGCCAGTATTCCACTACCTGTACCAACATCGTAGAGGATGTCTCCAGGTTTAACACTCCTCTCTATAGCCCACTTAAATACTCCTAACCTCTCTCTATCCTGAAGCATACTGTAGTGCCACTGGGGAACGTTTAATTTAAGTATCATTAAGCATTACCTCATTATTTATTATATAAATACTAACCACAGTTCTCATTATAAAGTAAAATATAGAAACCCTTTAATACGTTATTATGAGATATTTCTTATTTTACTATCTACACTAATAAACAAATATATTTATAACAATAAAGAAATATCATGAAGTTTGTAGTTAAAGTTAAAACAAATATAAACTTGGCAATCTCTTCAGTTGAAAGGTGTGAAATAGAGGACTTTTAGGAAATTCTTAATTATCTGTTTTTATACTTTTCTAAAAAATAATTTTGTAATTATATTTCTCGTTAATGAATAAATCTAAGATGTTGTGACTTTAACTGTAATTATTTTCACCAGAAAAGTAGAGGTTTCACCATGAAGATAATAGGACAGATAGGGGGCAAGTTAAATAAAAGGATAGTGGACCTCTCCAGCAGGGAAAGATTTAAAAATTTCCTAAAAAGGTTAGCAGAGAGGGTAAAGGTAGCAGAGGGTGTTGATGCCATAGAAGATATACTAAGATGTATCTACAGAAATCAGCCAGTATCTACAAAGAGAATAAGCCAATATACCAAGTTACCCTTACCTGTTGTAAGTAAGGTGAGGAGCATCTTAGAGAGAAGTAGGATTTTAAAGAGGGAGGAAAGAGGCGCAGTATATACGGAATACGGTAAAAGTGTAGTAGAGAACAATTTAAAATTTAAAATGAAAAGGGATCTAAGATGCCCTACCTGTAAGGGAAGGGGAATTATCTTAGATGAGAATTTCAAGGATATACTTAGGAGACATCGGGAGTATGCAAAACTTAGGCCCACGGTAAATACAAGGATAGATCAATCCCACGCCACCCCTGAAACTGCAGTATATAGGGCGGCCATAATGGCTGATAGGGGAGATTTAGAGGGAAAGAGAGTGTTGTTTATTGGAGATGATGATCTAACATCCATCCCAAGTGCAATGACAGGATTCCCAGAGGAAGTTGTAGTTATGGATATAGATGAGAGACTGTTAAACCTTATAGATAGGATATCTAAGAGAGAGGGATTAAATATCGAAACAGTTAAACAGGATTTCAGGGAGGAGTTAGATAGAAAATACTGGGGGCGGTTTGATACGGTATTCACAGATCCTCCCTATACATTGAATGGTTTGAAGTTGTTCCTCTCAAGAGGTGTTGAAGGATTGGGAGAGGGAGATAGAGGGGTACTCTACTTAGCCTTCTCCCATAAACCAATAGAAGAGTACTTAGAGGTTCAGAGAATTGTAAATAGTATGAACTTTGCAATATATGAACTTATATCGGGGTTCAACATCTACGAAGGTTCTGAGATAATAGGAAATACTACCTTTCTGGCAAGATTGGTGGGAAAAAATTTAAAAAAGTTTAAAAAAGAGGAGATAGATTTAAGTAAGTTATACACTGGAGAGGTAAGGCCTACTTTGAGATACTACAGGTGTTTAAAATGTGGTAGAGTTTATAAGGTGGATGGAAGGAATGTGGTTATAGAAGATTTGATTTGTGAGTGTGGGGGTAGGAAATTTAAAATGGTTAAAAGGGAGAAGGTGAAAGATAGAAGTTGATATTTTTGTTATTATCCGTAGAATCGGTGAAAATGTGGAGATTTTACTGAGTATTTTAATGCTTCTCATAGGGTTAGGACTATTGAACTATGGAAGTGACTGGTTTATTCTCGGGAACACAAAAATAGCCAAGTACCTTAAACTTTCAAACTTTGTTATAGGGGCGACTATAGTTGCATTTGCTACCTCTTTTCCTGAGATAGTTACTACTCTATACGCTACATATACAGGCCTACCTATGATAGCAGTGGGAAACGCTCTTGGAAGTTGTATAGTTAATATTGGATTTATACTTGGATTGTGTGCTTTGATATTTCCCTTAGTTGTAAAACAGAAATCCATATTAAGAAATTCTCAGGTATATCTACTATACTCCCTTTTACTCTTTATATTGGGATATGACGGTTTTAACTTTATAGATGGAGTAATACTCTTTCTTTTACTTCTTGGTTATATAGGATATACTCTTAAAAAAAGAAGTGTTGTAACTGAAGAGGATAGGGAAGATAGAAAGGATATCTCCATAGTCTTGGCGGTAGTATTTACTATCGTTGGGTTGATCAGTATATTTGTAGGAAGTAAGTTATTTATAGATGGAGCCCGGAATATTGCGATCTTTTTAGGAATATCCAACAAGGTTGTAGGATTTACACTGGTGGCATTTGGTACCTCTCTCCCTGAAGTTGCAGTATCCCTCACTGCCATAAGAAGAGAACTTGGAGATATAATTATTGGAAACGTTATAGGTAGTAATATGATAAATATCGGCTGTGCTTTGGCCCTTTCTAGTATGATCGCTTACATACCTCCAACTAGGTTTGAACTCTCTATCAACATACTCCTTGTAGTTCTGATGGCACTCTTTATGAACAAAGGTGTAATATTGAGATTCTTAGGGAGGTGTAGTAATGAATACTTTAAGATTGGTAGAATAGAAGGATTACTTTTGTTTATGGTGTATTTAGTGTATGTACTGGTTGTTACTAATGTATTTAAGATGTAGTGATTTTTCCTGTGGAAGAGAATTCTATGTACTGTTTTTTCCAGTATCTCAGTATATCTTGATGGAAATTAAGGCTATTATAATAAAAAAGTTATTAAAAACCCAGTTTCCATCAAAGTGAGAGTTTAAAAAATAATAAAAATAATTATAAAAATAATAAGGTAAAAATAATGGAGAAGTTGTTTTAAAAATAAAGAAAGTATAAGGGATGATCCTTTGAATATTCTAATACAACCATCTTTATCTTAACCAATAGTCAAAGTGTTACTAATGGTAAAATTCTAAGATATAGGTTATATCCTATCACATACAGATTTTAGGGAATGTAGAACTTCGAGGTAATTTACCTCCCCCCTCTCTATCTTATCCATAACCTCCTCAAGTTCCCTAGTTTTCTCCTCAGATATAAGTTGTGGATAGTGAGTAATGAGATAGTTATAAA
>DQVU01000166.1 GCA_015661585.1 Methanothermococcus okinawensis
CAGAAGGATCTGCGCCATGGTTAGGTATGGGTTGATAGATAGAGATAAGGCTCTCCAGTTGTTGAAGTGTCCAGAGGTGCCAGAGGAGATATACGAAGAATTAAAAAGAAGAGGGTTAGATATAAAACATTAAAGGAGGTATTATGCTGTCATTTAGAATAGCCAAGATCATGGGTATTCCTATAGAGCTTCATATAACCTTTATACTCCTTCTCGTACTGGTGTACTACTTCTGGGGCTTAGATGGTCTCATACTCTATATATTCCTCTTTGCATCTGTAGTATTACATGAGTTAGCCCACTCCTACGTGGCTAAAAGGTATGGGGTGTATATTGAGAAGATACTCCTCCTTCCCATTGGAGGTATGGCAATGATGGATAAGATCCCTAAGAGGGGTGAGTTGAAAATAGCTATCGCAGGTCCTATAGTTAGTATCCTTCTAGGTGTTACCTTGATTGTCCTCTCAAGTCTTATAGGAGGTCCTATACTACGTATAGATGGTATAAATTACTCCCTCCTCACTACAGTCGGTATTTTGAATATCTTTTTAGGGGTTTTTAATCTTCTTCCAGCCTTTCCAATGGATGGGGGTAGGATACTTAGGGCTCTCTTGGCCTCAAAGATGGATTACTTAGAAGCTACCAAGATAGCATCCATAGTAGGTCAGTACTTCTCCTTTCTCCTCCTACTCTTTGGGATTCTCTCCTTCAATATTATACTAATCCTCATTGCACTCTTCATATATTATGGAGCTTCTCAAGAATATCATGCACTGGTTGCAGAGGAGATATTCAGTAAGATAAAGGCAAAGGATATTATGAATCCTAGAATAGTATCTGTCTCTCCCAAGGATTCTGTTAAAGACTTGGTGTATCTGATGTTCAAGTATAGGTATATGGGATATCCAGTTGTAGAAAATGGAAAACTTGTTGGAACTGTGTCCTTTAACGACATCACCACCGTGAGTGATCAGATAGTTATAAGAGATATTATGAAACCCCCTGTAACGGTACCAGAGAATGCCACTTTAAACGATGTAATATTTAAGTTAGGTAGTTCCGATAGAGTCTACGTCATGGATAGAAACTGCAGATTGAGAGGCATTATATCCAAAACAGATGTGTTGAGAATACTTAGAATACTGAAATTAAAGGACAACGATATAATTAAAAAGATAAGTTTTTAAAATCAAATCTTTTCTTAAGAGTTTTTACACTTTTTATTGTTATAAATAAGGAAAATATTTTAAAATAAAAACCTCTATTTACCTCGAAATATAAATTTTTGAAAGTATAAGATATCACCGATTCCTGAATGTTGGAGGAAGAGGATTCTCCCTAATATCTTCCAACTCAACTGTTGGAGATTCTTTATATTATGACAGAATTTTCTCATTATATCACAGTGTTTAGAAAACATCCTGAGGTATGGATATAGTTAATGGTTTCATTTTTATTAATTTATCTCTTTATTATAATAATTATTATTCTTTTTAACCACTATTGATGGGAACTAAGGTTAATATTATAATATAATATTTTTATATCAATAAATGAGGGATTGTAATGGACGTCCTAAATACGTTGATTTTTAAAAATACGTTCTACCAGTATATAGCGTTTTCACTATTTGTTATCCTTGGGATCCTGTTAATGAGGTTATACAGGTATGTTATTAAGAGGTATCTAAGGGATCTGGTAAATAAATCCAAGATAAAATTTGACGACATTCTCCTAGATGCCGCCGAATTTCCAGGGATGATCCTTATACTTGCGGTATTTATCTACCTTGGACTTAAGTTTTTAACACTTCCAGATAATCTATACACCATCTTAGACAACTCAATCAAAGTTGTTGTTATCCTATGTTCCACATGGTTTGCACTGAACCTTTTAGACGATATAGTGAAGTACTACATCCAGCCTATAGTAGAAGCTTCAGAGACTAAATTTGACGATCAACTACTGTCTCCCCTTAAGAAGTTGTTGAAGATACTTATAGTGATACTTGGAATACTTACAGCATTAAGGACGATAGGTTATGACATAACAGCACTTCTTGCAGGTTTAGGTATCGGTGGTTTGGAAGTTGCACTGGCAGCCCAGGACACCATTAAGAACTTTATCGCAGGTATTCTCATATTTGTAGATAAACCTTTTAAGATTAGGGATTGGATAAAGTTTGAAGGTGGAG
>DQVU01000201.1 GCA_015661585.1 Methanothermococcus okinawensis
ATAAAAGTAAAAGAGTGAAAAAAGTTTTCTCTATTCTCCTTAAACTCTTATTCTCTGGGTTACATTTAGTACTGGAAAAGCGGGGCAGGATTTTCCTTAATCCTTCTTCTTAGAAGTTTTTACCTTTTTATTAATTTTTGTTATTTTTACTATAATTAATTTTTACTATAATTATTTTTATTATTATTATTTTTAATTATATTTTAAAAGTTATATTCATGAGTATAATAATTATAAAAATAACGGAAAAGGTTTAAAAACAAAAAAAACTTCTATCTATCTCAAATATAAATATTCTCTTCTACTTCTGAACATTGGAAGAGGGGAGATTCCCCCTAATATCTTCTAACTACACTGTTGGATATCCTTTATATCATGACGGAATATTCCCGTTTCATAAAACATCCGGGAGATAAAGGTATAGTTAATATTCATTTCGATTTTTTTATAGAATTTATTATTTTTAATTATTACTTTGATAAGTACTTAGGATTGGATATTTATACTTTTGTAATAATTAGGAAAAAGATAGATTTAACAACAAGGTGGGTCTATGGAAAGAGTGTTAAACAAAATATACAAAACCCTTAATGGAGAGGATAAGTATATCCCAGAGATATCCAAGATATTTCCCTATGTTAATAACGAGAAATTTAGGAGATACTACTCTCTACTATCGGAGTTATGTAATAAAAATGTGGTGATGCACTGTTTAGCTGTGTCTCTTTACACCTATGAAGTTGGTTTAAAATTAAAGGGGAAGGGTCACAATGTAGATCTGGATTTGGCAGTATTTGGTGCCCTTCTCCACGACATAGGGAGAAGCAGAACTCATAGTATAAAACATGGCGTTGAAGGGGGAAGGATAGTAAGAGAGTATAACTTAGGTGAAAAACTAGCTTTAATAGTGGAGAGGCACATTGGAGGAGGAATACCAAAAGAGGAGGCTGTCAAGTTAGGATTACCTCCAAGGGACTACATCCCTACAACCCTAGAGGAGAAACTTGTAGCACACTGTGATAATCTAATAAGTGGTACAAGGAGGGTGAATATAAATTTTGTAGTGAAGAAGTTTAAGAGGAAATTATCCTGTGATAATATAAACCATCCAGTAATACTGAGGATTGTAAAGTTAAACGATGAAATTAATCTACTATTAAGCGAAGAGAAACTTTGTCATATTGAGTGTAACGTAGAAAGATAACATACCAAAGGTCATACATATAGTACTACCTACTACCATTCTACTAAATTTTAAACCGAAGAGTGGGACAGTAAATAACATTCCAAAGATTCCTGTACCAATCTGGATGATCTCCATACACTTTGCAATCTCTTCTGGCGTTACTGGGGTTCCATCAGGTAGTAAGGTTGCAGTTATATTTAAATAACCTCCAATGATACCTGCAGTTGCAGGGACTACCCCACAGAGTATTATTAACCCTACTGCAAGACCGTTTGCAGTAACACTTAACAACTGTGTTCTTAGGTTTTGCAAATCCTCCAGGGTTTTTGCAAGGATGGTTAAGGTTTTTGCCAACTCTCCTCCGTATTTTCTATTTTCAATAAGCAATCTCCCAAGTAATCTAAATATTTTCGAATCCATACTAGCTGAAACTAAAAGTACGGCATCTTCAAAACTTAATTTTTTATCGGTGATTAATTTAACTATTTTTAAAAAGACTATATCAACCTCTTTGATATTACTCTCAATAACTTCATTGATAGCATCTACTACAGAGCGTCCAGATTCTAACGCCAGTACCATTACATAGAGAGCCTTGGGTAAGTTACGTTCAAACCTCTCTATTTTTATATCGTAGATAATCCTGGGAAGTAGAAATGCAGAGAGGGAGTACATAACAAGTAGTATTATAAAACTCTTTAAAGTGAGATTCAAGAAGTATTTTAATAAAAGGGGTATGATTGTAGAGAGTGCTATAGTTAGTAGATACCCCTTTTCACTTATCTTAATACCACATTCCTTTAATAAAATAATATTGCGCCTTATTGTATACAAGTATAAGTCGTAAAGACTTACCATCATTTCACTCGATTTTTAACTTTATAAAAACTGCAAAGATGGCAGCTGATATAGGGGCTATCTTTGTCAGAATCAAATCTACTGTATTTATTATACCACTGAAACCTGTATTTCCCTGAATTGCTGAAAGCATCATCCCTGCGAAGGGTAGAATTATACCTACGCCAAATATTAAATTACCTAAATTTGTTATTTGGAATTTCGATGAGTCTATTTTAGCCATTGACTCTCGGAGGATGTCGTTGTATAAACTTTTTAACAGTAACTGGGTACCTCCTTTATCTATAGCCACTATAAGTTGGGTGTATAACTTTTTCATTAGAAGTATCTTAGTTCTAAATCTAGCCCTTTCTAATGCCTCTTTAAAACTATAACCTCCTTTTTCGATATCGTAGATAATTCCTTTAAATTCAAAAGAGGGAATACCATATTCGGGGTTCTCCGCTATTTTTTTAATACACTCCTGTAAAGACATTCCAGCGTTTAGTGATGCTATCATATCTAGGAGTGTTACCATTATCTGGATTTTTATATCTCCTCGAAACAGTATAAGTTTTATCTTTGGATAGTATATTCCTGCAACCATTACCAATATAGTTGCAAACAAACCATTTAATAAACCTATAAATATGTTATCTATGAAGTTCAAAAAGTATATTAAACCTACAACGATGGATATAACTATTACCTTCATGAAATATTTATTTATATCCTTAATACCTATATATTGGAAATCTCTTAAAGAAGGTAAATATTTACTACGGATTACACAGTAAGAGAAATTTGTAATATAATCTTTGAGAATATTCATATAAGATCGTTCCAGTAGTTCATCTAAGTCTATCTCTATCTCCTCTAATCTTTTTCTCTCTAACATTCTATCGTAATCAATATATTCTTGGATATCGTAGAATTTCATTATATCCTCATCAATATCTCTGTACTTATCAATTAATTTTTTAATATCACCTAGGGAAATTTTCTTTCTTTTTATATAACCCCGTGCCCTTCCAATATTTAATTTAAAATAGATCGCTCTATCTATAGTATCTATTATCCAGAAAAAATACTTTTTGATTGTCTCTAAAAATTCTTTAAATAATCTCTTTAACTTCTTTATAGTTGTAGTTATCATCACACCACCATGAAGCCTCGCCCTTTAGGGCGGAGAGGAAAGCCAACTTTTAAATTTATATTTAAACTGAAAAATATTTATACTTTGTTATTAAGCATTATCTTAGTTCCTACTAAAATAGTAATTAAAAGATAATAAGAATAACAGTTATTACAATAAAAATAATAAGATAGATAGGATATACCTGTCTGTTTATACTTTCTTTTTATTTTTTTATAATAATTATTATTTTTATAAGATTTTTTGATGGGAACTGAGGTATATAATTTAACATTCGATAAAGATATTGTTACTATTCTGGATTATATAGTCAGAATGTAGGAGTTTCATTCCCCGAAGGTTCTCTGCCGAAGCCTTGTTAATAAAGATAGATGTACAGGAACTCCTGAGGGATAAGGTATTACAATTTATTCCTTAATTATCTTAGAAGAGAACTGTAAAATATGTAGTTAGAGTCTTATACTATTAAGCAACCTTTCTGGATCCTCCTGGTATCTCCTTATTAAGTTACCTACACTTTTTATATCTCTTATGTTGTTTCTAACAGCATACTTCAACACTTCAATCCTGTTAAGTCTATCTTCTATTAACTCCTCCCTAGTTATACCTGCAATGTCACAAACCTCTTCCTCCCACATACAGATTCCCTCTCTCTTTATAGTATCCTCTATACTGTTGTAGGTGAAGAGAAGTGTTTGTGATATCTCTCCACTGGAACCACTGATTTCTATAACCTCTAGTATTCTTCTAATAGTTTTTCTATTTCTCTTAATCCTCTGCTGATTTATAATAAAGTCTAAGGAGGATAACATGATCTTAGGTACATTCATCGGTGGATTTATCAACCTATTTATGGCCTCACTTGCACTGTTTGCATGGATAGTCCCAGAACAGTTAGAAACTATAATCCCTCCGTTACTCCCTGCTATATAGGTATGGTTGTCCTCAACTGTAAGATCGTATATATAACCATTGTAAATAACCTCCTCGATAGAGACAACTCTATCCCAGGAGATATCTCCACCTAAAACAACTGAAACACTTAGATCTTCTACTACTGTATCCCCATTCCCAATACTCCTGTTAACCACTTCCCATCTTTCACCTTCTCTGTATTCCCTAGGAAGGGCGATGTAATCTCCTACTTCCAATGAGGAGGCATTCACCTCGAATATAACACCTCTTAGTACATAAAGTGGATGATCATGGGTAAGGATTATCTCCCTGTTACTCTCAGTTTTTATTTTTAGAAGTTTTCCAGAATATCTCTTTCTCCATACATGGGTTATTAACTTATCCTCGATTTTTAAGGATCTCTTGTTGAAACTCTTGATGTATATGTTCTTCTTAGATATATCTATCCATTCAAATCCATTATCTTCCTTTACTACTTTGTACCCTTCCTCGAAGAACCTATCTGCAAAGTTTCCTATCTCCATAACTGTCCCATCAGATAGATATATCAACTCCTCACCAACTAATGCACCGTCGTGACCAGTGTTCATGGCTACTAAGAGAGAGTGGGCTTCTTCACCTCTCACCTCCCCTACAAATATTCTATCAGGCCTCATCCTTAAGGCGTTTTTAATTAGATCATTCATGGTGATCTCATAGCCAGGAACTCCAGGTCTTGGAGGTCTAGTTATCATCTTTATTACATGATCGTGAGGTATCTGAAGTTCTGGTGTATCCTCGATGGTAACTATCCTATCGGTGTACATGGAGAACATGGA
>DQVU01000054.1 GCA_015661585.1 Methanothermococcus okinawensis
CCAAGGGATTCCTAAGGACACACTGCATAACAGCACCTGCCACAGATAGTGAGGCACCTGCAATAATCGCAGATAGGATCCTCGGAAGTCTCATGTTCCATACAATCAACTGTTGATGCTTTCCACCCTTTCCAAGAAGGGTATTGATAACTTCATTAACTGTTAGATTGTACTCCCCAATACAAAGAGCCAGTAAGGATAGTGAAAATAGAAGTAATATTAAAACTATTCCCAAGAGAACTTTTTTCAATATGTATTTTTTATATTCTCCCCTCATTCTTTACCCTCTAATTTCCTGACAACTATAATCTTGGTATTTTTAACCATTTCATGGTTTTTTAAGATATTTCTTTAAAATGAATTTTAACTCTTCTAAAAATGTTGAATAAAGTAGATCTCTAATAATCTATAAACTTCCTTAAATTTTTATTAAAAAAGTAATTTTTTCATTGAAGGTGATAGAATATAATTTACTCCTCACTGAAGTTCAACCTCTTAAACCCTCCCCAGAAGTTCTTCATATCCTTATAAACTGGCTTACCTACTAAGAATGTATATATCTCATCTGCCTTCTTCTCTGGATCTATATCTTTAAATCTATCTGGATAGAGGACTTTTCCAATGTAGTACCCATCTGCAAGGGCAGTTCCTATGTTTGTAGTGTAGTAGTTGTAAGGTAATAACCCATAAACCTCTCCATTTTGGAAGGCCTTTAATGAGTTGTAGAACTCTGGATTCTTTCTGTAGTCTTCAAGAACTATCTTTAAACCTCCCTCGTCTATGAATATAACATCTGGGTCCCACTTTAGTATTTGCTCCTTACTAACCAATATACGTCCCTCTTTATTCAACTCATCTGCAACATTTCTTGCATTCACTGCTACAAAGGGCGGATACTTACATATAGTAAGACCTATACCTCCCTTACGACCTACACTACCTACATATACCCTAGGTTTTTCATCCTCAGGTATATCCTTGGTTCTATTATTTAAATCTTCCAAAGTATTTGATATAAAGTATATAACGTCCTCGGCTCTCTTTTCTTTATTCAAAATTTTCCCAGCAAGTTCTAAGGATCTAAATAGTTCTCTATCGTTAAATGTGGCTAACTCTCCATAACTTAGAACAACTACAGGAATACCAGTTCTTTCCTGTAATTTCTCAACTTCCTCCTTAGGTATATAGGTTACAAATATAACATCAGGTTGTACTTTAAGAATAGCCTCGGGGTTAGGCTTTGGAGAGGGACCTCCCTGTCCAATAGTGGGGAGATCTGCAAGTTCAGGGTGGGCTATTCTGTAGGGTCTACCCCAGGGGATCCACTCCTTCTCAAAATTTTCAACTCCAACAACCTTATCTGTGGCATTCAAATAGACTATCAACCTTAAACATCCATGTCCACAGCATACTATCCTATTGACATTTTTTGGGACCTCCACCTCCCTATTGTATAGATCCACTACCTTTATGGTGTTTAGATCTTTGTTAGTATCCAATATATCTGTGTCTTCAACATTTTGGTTATTGGTGATATTATTTCCAATGCAACCACATGTTCCTAGTATAAGTACTATAGAGAGTGCTCCTAAAAGTATTTTAGATATTTTGGATATCATGTTATCACCATCTTTAAAAATTAGTAATTAATATTATTAAATAAAAATTTATATTAATTATTCAAATTAATTATTTAAAATTTTTGATTTAGATTATTTTAAATAATATAATATAGGTTATAAGAATATAATTTACTCCTCACTGAAGTTCAACCTCTTAAACCCTCCCCAGAAGTTCTTCATATCTTTATAAACTCCCTTACCTACTAAGAAGGTGTATATCTCATCTGCCTTCTTCTCTGGATCTACATCCTTAAATCTATCAGGATATAGGACTTTTCCAACGTAGTAGGCATCTGCAAGGGCAGTTCCAATGTTTGTAGTGTAGAAGTTGTAGGGTAATAACCCATAAACCTCTCCATTCTGGAAGGCTTTCAATGAGTTGTAGAACTCTGGATTTTTCTTATAGTCTTGGAGAACTAACTTTAAACCTCC
>DQVU01000004.1 GCA_015661585.1 Methanothermococcus okinawensis
TCCAGATCCATTATCTGTACAGTATCTCCCATTATAGCCAAAACCTGTCCCTTTCTCCTATCTATAATAGGTACCTCTACCTTTGAGGATGTTGGACCTACTAACTCCTTTTTAATTGGCTCGAAGATACCTATTGCAGTGACCCTTGCCTTTGCTCCTCCATGTTTTCCTGGTTTTGACTTTGTAATACTTACGATCTTACATGGGACGTCGTCTATCATTATATACTGTCCCTCCTTTAGAGAACCTAACTCCACAGGCTTTGTTCCTGGCACTCTCTCACCTGTTTTTTTTGATCTTTTTTAACCTTTTATTTTATATATTTTTTTAATAATAAATAGAAAAATACTCATTAATTACAAAGGTATAATATAAAAACTTTTGCTATTGTAATATAAGGAGTATTACCATATAAGGTGATAATATGTTAGTGAGAAACCCTGCAGTTGCAGGTATGTTCTACCCTTCAGATTCGGGGGAGTTGATAGAGATGATAGAGTACTGCTATCTACATGAGTTAGGTCCTGGCTCCCTTCCAACAAGAGGGGTCTTTAGGAAACCGATAGGCTTAGTATGTCCCCATGCAGGATACATATACTCTGGACCTGTTGCAGCTCACTCCTACAAGGCTTTATCCTCTAAGGTGGATGAAGAGATTACAGTTGTAATCTTAGGACCTAATCACACAGGTTTAGGTTCTGGAGTTTCCACCATGAAAGGTATATGGAGAACTCCCTTAGGAGATGTAGAGACAGATGACGAGTTTGTAGAGAGATTATGGAAGGACTGCGATATCTTAGATTTAGATGAAACTGCCCATCTCAGGGAACACTCCATAGAGGTCCAACTTCCCTTCCTACAACATATAAGTATGTTGAACTCTGTGGATTTTAAAATTGTACCTATATCTATGATGATGCAGGATTATGAAACTGCCATGGAGGTTGGATATACTGTAGCAAAGGTATCTAGGGAGTTGGATAGGAAAGTGGTAATAGTAGCATCTACAGATTTCACCCACTACGAACCCCAGGATATAGCGACAAAGAAGGACGCCTTGGCAATAAGGGCCATATTAAATATGGATGAGAAGGAACTCTACACAACTGTAATAAACAACAACATAACCATGTGTGGTTATGGACCTACCATGGCCATGTTGAGGGCCATGAAGGAACTTGGTGCAGAGGATGCTAAACTACTCACCTACTCCACTTCTGGAGATATTACCAAAGACTACTCCGCTGTTGTAGGGTACGCCTCCTTGATAGTAGAGTAACTATCTGTTAGTTTTTTACTCTTTTCTATTCCTTATTAATAATTTTATAATTTAAATAGGGATACTATGTTGATCAGGCCTAGAAGACTTAGAAAGAACGATAAAATAAGGGACTTAGTTAGAGAAACCACTTTGAGTAAGAAGGATCTTATAATGCCCCTCTTCGTAGATGAGAGGATAAAGAGAGGGAAGAAAGAGATACCCTCCATGCCCAACCAGTACAGATTCTGTGTAGAATCTGCCATCGAGGAGTGTAAGGAGATAGCAGATTTAGGTATCCCCGGAGTTATACTATTTGGAATACCTAAGTATAAAGACGAGTATGGATCCTCTGCTTATAAGAAAGACGGAGTAATTCAGAGGACTATAAGGGGGATAAAAGAGGAATTAGGAGATGAAATTCTCGTGATAGCAGACACCTGTCTATGTGAATATACAACCCATGGACACTGTGGTATCCTAAGAGATAACAAAGTACTAAACGATAAAACTCTCGAAATCCTCTCTAAGATAGCATTATCCTACGCTGAAAGTGGTGTAGATGTTGTTGCACCCTCTGATATGATGGACGGGAGGGTTAAGGCTATAAGGGAAACCTTGGAGGAGAACAACTACCATGATGTATGTATCATGAGTTATGCTGTAAAGTACGCCTCAGCCTTCTACGGACCATTTAGGGATGCTGCAGAGAGTTCTCCCAGGTACGGTTTGAAGGACAGAAAGACGTATCAGATGGATCCTGGGAATTGGAGAGAGGCTTTGAAGGAGATAGAGTTGGATATAGAAGAGGGGGCAGATATGATACTGATAAAACCTGGACTACCCTATTTAGACATTCTAAGGTTGGCTAAGGATAATTTCAATGTACCTATTGGTAGTTACTGTGTAAGTGGAGAGTACTCCATGGTGGAGTCCGCCGCTCAGAGAGGATGGATAAATAGAGTAGATGCTATAATGGAGATACTCCTCTGTATAAAGAGGGCTGGGGCAGATTTTATAATTACCTACTGGGCTAAGGAAGTTTGTGAGTACCTTAAGTAAGATGTTAAATAATTACTCATTATTATTTATTTATTTTAAGTATTATTAATTTTTAAGTTATTATTATTTTAATAAATCATTTTTATCGATTATCAGGATAACTTCGCTCTTCTCAGAGTTGGAATATTTCATCCTTCCTATTAACCTATCCCTATAGTATCTATTTTTCCATACACTGAAGTAGTTTATATTAAATATGCTATATAAAAATTGTTGGCGAGAGTATGAAGATAGACAACCTCCACCTGGTAAAGATAGGGGGAAGTTTAGCCTACGATGTAAAACCACTTTTAAATACTTTGAAATCCTTCAGTAGTGAGGAGAACAGGATAGTTGTTGTACCTGGAGGAGGGATGTTTGCAGATGTGGTAAGGGATTTAGATAGAGATGTGAAGTTGAGCAATAGGGCGTCCCACAGGATGGCATTAATGTCCATGGATATGATGGGTGTTTATTTCTCCGATATATCCCATATTAAAACTGTAGATAACCTCTACGATACCAAGGTTACATTACAAGATAAAAATATAGTTATACTACTACCATCTAAGGTTGTACTCTCTACAGATGAACTTCCACACTCCTGGGAGGTTACCTCAGACTCCATAGCCCTCTATATCGCCAAACTTCTAAGGTTGAGGAGGGTTATAATAGTTACAGATGTTGACGGTATATATGATAGATACCCTGGAGGAAAACTGTTAAATATTATAAGTGCAAAATCCATTAGAGGTTTTACCTCGGTGGATAGTTACCTACCAAAACTTTTAATAAGATATAAGATGGAGTGTATAGTAGTCAATGGGAAATATCCAGAGAGAGTTGTAAATGTCTTAAAGGGGGAAAAAGATATATATACTAAAATTACAGTAGATTAATTAAACTAAAAATTTAAAAATATAGATAGTTAAGGTGATAGGATGAAGTACATATGTATCTCCTGTAATGCAGAGATAGCACCTAGGGAACATGCTACAAGGTTTCCATGTCCAAACTGTGGAGAGGTTGAAATAGTAAGATGTGAAAGATGTAGAAAGTTAAGCAACCTCTATAAATGTCCTTCCTGCGGATTTGAAGGTCCATAAAGCAAAAAGGTGAAGGTGTAAGTATGGGAACAGTTATTGCCAAGGTAAAGGTTATGCCTGTAAGTCCTGAAGTAGATAGGGAGAGTTTAAAGGAGAGAATAAAGAAAGCTGTAGAGAATATAGGGATAAAGTGTATAAATGTTTTAGAGGAACCTTTAGCCTTTGGACTTTATGCTATCTACGTTCTGGTAGAGATGGAGGAGAAGGAAGGAGGAACTGAGCCTCTTGAAAAGGAGTTAAGTGGTCTAAAAGATGTAGAAAGTGTAGAGGTTGTAGAGGTATCTTTGGCTTAAAATCTATTTTAATAATAATTTTTATAACAATTTTTAAAATATTATAACTCTCCATAGGTTATATCTATGGTAAAGTATATAAAGAAGTTTAATGAAATGAGGAAGTTTGTAGATTTTATAGAAAAAAAGGGATATACAATAAGAATACATCATAAGGGAGATCTTATTTTAGAAATAGGTGGTAAAAAGCCTAACTATCTCCTGAAAAACACATTGGGTAACCTTAGAATCTGTTATCTCAACACTTTAAAATTGGTGTTAAAGTTAGGCCTCTCAATGATAAAAAGTTAAGGTGAGGGGTATGGGAAAGTTGAAGTATAAAATTGAGACAGATCCAAATAAAACTGCCAGGGCTATGGGCAGGGCTCTCAGGATATCCAGGAAACATGCTGTAGAGATATGTAGAGAGATAAACGGTATGAAACTTGATGAGGCCATGAGATATCTAAGAAGGGTAATTGAGTTGAAACAGCCAGTACCATTTAAGAGACATGGGAAGGATGTTCCTCATAAGAAAGGTAAGTACGGCTGGACTGCAGCGAGATATCCACAGAAGGCTGCAAGAGAGATATTGAAGGTTTTAGAGAGTGCTAAGAAGAATGCAGAGTATAAAGGATTGAATGTAGATAAACTCAGAATAAAACATATCTCCTCGAATAAGGGATTTACTATAAAGAGATATATGCCAAGGGCCTATGGTAGAGCTACACCTAAGTTCCAGGAGACTGTACATATCCAGGTAATATTGGAAGAGTACCACTAAAATAAAAAGGTGAGGGGCATGATCGAGAGGGTGTTTATAAAGGAACATGTTACCGAGGCACTTGTAGATGAGTATCTAAAGAATAGATTGACTAGGGCAGGATACAGCCATATGGAGATGAAAAAAACACCTATTGGAACAAGAATTATTATATACGCCGAGAAACCAGGTCTCGTAATTGGTAGAAAGGGTAGGCTTGTAAAAGAACTGACTGAAACAATTGCAAAGGAGTTTGGTGTAGAGAATCCACAGATAGAGGTAAAACAGGTTGAAAATCCTGATCTAGATCCTGCAATTGTTGCCCAGAAGATAGCTTCTGCACTGGAAAGGGGTATGCACTTTAGAAGAGTTGCCCACGCTGCAGTTAGAAGGGTGATGGGAGCAGGGGCTAAAGGAGTTGTAGTAATTATCTCAGGTAAATTAACTGGGGAGAGGGCTAGGACTGAAAAGTTTATGGAGGGATATATGAAACACTGTGGAGAGCCCTCTGAGGTTCTCGTTAGAAAGGCCCATAGGATAGCAAAGTTGAAGTTAGGGGTAATTGGAGTAACTGTAAAACTTGTACCTCCAGATGTTATACTACCTGATGAGGTTATTATAAAGGAGGAGGAAGGGGAAAAGAAAGAGGAAATAAGTGAAGTTGAAGAACAGTAAAGAGGTGAAAGCATGGCAATACTGAGGCCCCAGGAAATCAGGGAGATGAGCATCTCTGAGATGAAGGAAAAGTTGATGGAGTTGAAGAGAGAACTTCTTAAGGAGTACACCAACAAGGCCACCAGTGGAGCTCCCTCAAATCCAGGTAGGATGAGGGAGATAAGGAGAACTATAGCAAGGATATACACTATCATGAATGAGAAGAAAAGAGAGTATAGAAAACAATAAAGTTATAACTGGAAACCTCGCCCTTTTGGGATGGAAAAGTTTAAATAAAAGTTTAAATATATAACTTCAACAATAGTTATAGACGTTTCTGATAAATCCTGATAGTAAATATAGCCCGACGGATAACGAGTCCGTCGGGACAGAAAGTTATGAAATCCTAAACCTCCGCATGAGGCCGGAACCGCAAAGGTCGGCTGAACGGAGGAAGCTCCGCCCTTTAGGGCGGGGTAGCTCACATACCATATATTAATTTAATTTATAGAGTAAAAAAAACACTAATAAATTAGAGGTGCACTGATGCCCGAGATCTGTCCAAGGTGTGGGCTACCTAAGGAACTATGTGTATGTGAGGAAATTGCCAAGGAGGAACAAAAAATAAAAATTTACGTTACAAAGAGAAGGTTTGGAAAGTTGATGACTATTATAGAGGGTATAGATACAGATCTGATAGATATAAAGGATCTTGCAAAGAAGTTAAAGGACTTCTGTGCATGTGGAGGGACGGTAAAGAAAGACTCCATAGAACTCCAGGGAGATCAGAGAAAGAGAGTAGAGGAGGCACTTATCAAGATGGGCTTCTCCAAAGATACAATTGAGATCAGATAACTATGATAACACCTCACAACATACTTAGACATGAGTTAATTGGGTTGGATGTAGAGATCGTGGAGGCATCCAACCCATCATTGGTAGGTATAAAGGGCAGGGTTGTTGATGAGACGAGAAATACCCTTGTTATAGAGAAGTACAACGGTAAGGAAGTAGTTATACCTAAGGATGTTGCGGTATTTAAATTTAAATTGAAGGATAAATACGTCAAAGTTATAGGTAGTCTCTTAATAGGTAGGCCTGAGGATAGATTGAAGAAGAAAATTAAAAATATCTATCCCTATTGACACTGTTTTATTAGACGAAACTTTTAAATACTTTTTAGTATTATCTCTAAAAGGTTATTTTTCATATTCTAATCTTTCTTTTATTTATGATATAATATTTATATACTATTTATTCTATCTATTCTCAAAAATCAAAGGATGGAGGTAGTACTATGACAAAGACGAGAAATATAGGTATAGATGTTAAGTATCCAGAGAATACCTGTGACGATCCCCACTGTCCATTTCATGGTAAGTTATCTGTAAGGGGACAGATATTTGAAGGAGTTGTAGTAAGTGATAGGGCACATAAAACTGTTGTAGTTAAAAGGGAGATTATTAGATATATACCAAAGTATGAGAGGTATGAAAAGAGAACCAGTAAAATAGTTGCTCACAATCCTCCATGTATCCATGCAAAGGTTGGAGATAAAGTAAGAATTGCAGAGTGTAGGCCTATTAGTAAGACTAAGGCCTTTGTAGTTATCGAGAAGATAGAGGAAGAGAAATAAGGTGATACTATGAAAGGTATTGGTTCAAAGGTAACTAGAGCTCTACCAACTGGAGCTAGAGTTATATGTGCAGATAATACTGGGGCAAAGGAGTTGGAGATTATTGCAGTTAAGAACTACAAAGGTGTTGCAAGGAGACTACCTTCTGCAGGAGTAGGTAGTATGGTTGTTGTCTCAGTTAAAAAGGGAACCCCTGAGATGAGGAAACAGGTACTACCTGCTATAATTATTAGACAGAAGAAGGAGTACAGGAGACCAGATGGTACAAGGGTTAAATTTGAAGATAACGCCGCTGTAATAGTTACCCCAGATGGAAACCCAAAGGGTTCAGAGATAAAGGGGCCTGTTGCAAAGGAGGCTGCCGAGAGGTGGCCTGGTATAGCAAGACTGGCTAGGATAATAGTATAACGGGGTGAATAGAATGGTAGCCCTGACAAGATCTAAACAGCCGAGGAAACAGAGGAAGGCTTTATTCAACGCACCCCTTCATAGAAGACGCCAGATAATGTCTGCAATGCTCTCAAAGGAGTTGAAGGAGAAGTATAAGAAAAATGCACTCCCTGTAAGGAAAGGAGATATTGTAAGGATAATGAGAGGAGATTTCAAAAATGTTGAAGGGAAGGTTTTAAAGGTTGATTACAAATCCTACAGGATACATGTAGAGGGGGCTTTTATCAAGAAACAGAACGGTAAGGAGGTACCCTATCCAATACATCCATCTAATGTAATGATAATAAAGTTAGACGAGTCAGATGAGAGGAGGTTCAAATTCTTAGAGAGGATAAATAAAAAATAGAGAGGTGTAAATAATGGCAAGTAAAGGAGGTAAAAGACATTTGAAAAGATTACCTGCTCCGGCAAAGTGGAAACTTCCAAGGAAAGTCAAGAAGTTCGTCACTAAACCTATTCCAGGCCCACATTCCATAGAGAATTCTTTACCCCTCCAATTGATAATAAGGGATGTGTTAGGTTATGCAGATAATGGAAGGGAGGCTAAAAAGATTATTAAGATGGGTAAAATATTAGTTGATGGAGTTGTAAGGAAGGAACATAGATTCCCTGTTGGGTTGATGGATATACTCTCCATTCCAGATACCAAAGAAGATTTCTTAGTTCTATTTGATAAAAAAGGTAGGATCACCTTAAAGGAAACAGATAGAAAGGATATAAAGTTGTGTAGAATTAGAAACAAGACTGTTATAAAAGGGGGGCATATTCAGTTAAACCTCCACGACGGTAGGAATCAGATTATATACGTTTCAGATCCAACTAAGGCTGAGGAGGATGTCTATAAAACTGGGGATACTGTAATACTCGCTATCCCAGAGCAAAAATTACTAGGTCATATCCCATTTGAGGAAGGTAAGTTAGCCTACATTACAGGAGGTAAGCACATCGGTGAGATTGCAAGGATAGTAAGTATAGAGAAAAGAAAACTCCATCCTGACATTGTAACACTTGAAACAAAAGATGGTGAAGAGTTTAAAACTATCAAAGACTACGTATTCGTAGTAGGTGATGAGGAACCTGTACTAACTCCATTGAAAAACCTGTAATAGGTGAAAGAGATGTCCTACTTGGAGTTATGGGAAAAACAGCCTATGTGTAAGCCTAGGATCGAGAAGGTTACAGTTAATATGGGAGTAGGGGAGAGTGGAGATAGACTGTTAAAAGGGGAGAAGGTACTTGAGGAACTTACTGGACAGAAACCTGTTAGAACCCGTGCTAAACAGACAAACCCTGCATTTGGTATAAGGAAGAAACTCCCAATAGGTTTGAAGGTTACACTCAGGGGTAAGAAGGCTGAGGAATTCTTAAAAAATGCATTTATCGCATTTAAAACTGCTGGAAAAACCCTATACTCCTACTCCTTTGATGAATGTGGTAACTTCTCCTTCGGTATCCCCGAACATATCGACTTCCCTGGACAGAAGTACGATCCTGAGATCGGTATCTTTGGGATGGATGTATGTGTAACCCTTGAAAAACCCGGTTACAGGGTTAAAAGGAGAAAGATTGGAAGAAGTAAGATTCCAAAGAGGCATCAGGTAAAGAAGGAAGAGGCTATCGAGTATATAAGAACAACCTTTAACATCGATATAGTTGAAGAAGAATAAGGAGGTGAGTATATGGCAAAGGTACAGGAAAAGAAGAGGAAGAGTCACAGAGTATGTAGAAGATGTGGAAGGGAAGGTAGGGGCATAATTAGGAAGTACGGGTTAAACCTATGTAGGCAGTGTTTTAGAGAGTTAGCTCCAAAGTTAGGATTTAAAAAACTTGATTAAAAAATTTAGGAGGTATAAACATGAGCCTAATGGATCCCCTCGCAAATGCCTTAAACCACCTCTCCAACTGTGAGAGGGTGGGAAAGAAGGTAGCCTATATAAAACCAGCCTCTAAGTTGATAGGTAGGGTATTAAAGGTTATGCAGGATAACGGTTATATTGGAAACTTTGAGTATATAGAGGACGGTAGAGGAGGAATATACAAAGTAGAATTAATAGGGCAGATAAACAAGTGTGGAGCAATTAAGCCAAGGTACGCTGTTAAAAAGAACGAATTTGAAAAATTTGAAAAGAGATATCTCCCTGCAAAGGGGTTCGGTCTCTTAATTGTAAGTACTCCTCAGGGTTTGATGACTCACGAGGAGGCTAAGGCAAAGGGTATCGGTGGTAGGCTCATCTCCTACGTCTATTAAATCTCTTCTATAATAACGATAATAATAATTTAAAAAATAATTTAAAAGGGATATTATGCCAGTTGCTGCATTTATCAGGAAGGAGATCGAGATACCAGAGAACGTATCTGTGGAGATCAACGGTGATGAGGTTATAGTGAGATCTGGAGACAAGGAGTTGAGGAGGGTACTCTCATATCCAAATGTCACTATAAAAAA
>DQVU01000057.1 GCA_015661585.1 Methanothermococcus okinawensis
ATAGGGGGAAGTAATATGATAAAGGAATATGCTAGAAAAAAGTGTATCCATGTTATGTTAGCATATACAGGGGGATGTAACGGTTGTGATATTGAAGCAGTAAATTGTTTCCTCTCCCCCTACTATGACGCTGAACAGTACAACGTCTTTTTAACCTGGAATCCAAGGGAGGCTGATATACTACTTGTAAGTGGCTGTGTTACTAGGGTTATGAAAGAACCTTTAAAAAAGATATACGAGAGTATTCCAGAACCAAAGGCTGTAGTATCCATAGGTTGCTGTGCTCTCATGGGAGGGGTTTATAGAAACATAGGGGGCTATCTAGGTACATCGGATTTTATAGAGGGTCCTGTAGATAGAATAATCCCAGTGGATGTCAAGGTACCTGGATGCCCACCGAGGCCAGAGGATATTATAGACGGTATAATAAAGGCTATTCCGAAGATAGTTAAGGGATAGATTTTAAAATAAAATAATGATTATAAAAAGAATAATTAAAATAAAAATATTAAAACTTATAAATAAAGAATAAATTCAGGTGAAAAAGTAAAATATAGGTCCTATCTCCTGAACTACACTATATACTGGAGAAGCAGGGCGGATTTATTCCTTAGCACCTGGAAAAGTGTAGAGTTCTCTGTCATAATTAAAAATTAAAAACCTCAAGGGAGGCGAGTTCATTTTGATAAGATATTAAAGTGTAATAATATTTAAAGTACAATAATAAAAAGGTGTGCCCATGGGTATCGATCTATCACTTTTAGAATTCATACTCTCTGTAGTAGGTATACCCCTTATAGCTTTTGCAGTCTCTACTCTCATCCCAGGGATACAGAGGAAGATCCAGGCGAGAATCCAAAGAAGGATAGGTCCCTCTATCCTAACACCTGGGTTGTGGGCACTCTTTAAATTTCTGGCAAAGGAGGTAAAGAAACCCTTTAGTGAGATGCCTAGATTATATAACTTATTAACACTTTTTAGTTTCCTCGTAGTATGGATTATTTTAGCCTCTACTACAGTGCCCTATATACATGTTGTTTCCAATTTAATATTTATCCTGGGTCTCCTGAAAGTTAAGGAGATGATGTATATTATCATGGGGTCCCTAAGTAGTTCCATCATGGGAGTTAGGATGCCTATCCCTGACATCTGTAAAGGTAGTGATTTTAAAGATATACTGAGAATGTCCCTTGAGCAACTTGGAGCACTTAGAGCATATAAGTTAATTACAGTGGGATCCTTTCCACTCTACATAGGTTTAATACTTCCCTTCATCTCCAAGAAGAGCATATTCTTAGATAGTGTAATTGGAGATAACTTTCTATTTACCCTCCCAGGTATCTTTGGGGCGATAGCATACTTTATAGGCTATGTTGTATTAGTTGGAGAATATCCCTTTTCAATAATGCACACAAAGGCCGATGTCATTGAAGGCCCTACCTTAGAGTACTCTGGGAGATACAGGGCGATATACCTTTCATTTAAGGAGTTACTTATGATAACCTTAGGTAGTCTATTTGCAACACTCTACTTGGGAATATATCCCGATGTAAATAACCCAATGACTATTGTTATAAACTTTGGAATTGCATTTCTACTGCCCATTTTGAGTAGTATCTTAGGGGCATACTCTCCACTACTAACCTTCAGACAGATATATCCTATATCCTTATATACCAGTGCAGTGGGATTTCTTGGAGTCCTAATTGCACTATTTAAGGTCTAAAAATAATTATAAAAA
>DQVU01000104.1 GCA_015661585.1 Methanothermococcus okinawensis
AGAATGATCCCAGTATCCTTTATATTCAACAGGTTTCCAAGGACGGTGAGGGATCTTGCAAAGGCCCTTAACAAGGAGGTAGAGTTGATAATTGAGGGTTCAGATATCGAGTTAGATAGGACGGTATTAGACGAACTTGCTGAACCTCTAACTCATATTATTAGAAATGCGATAGATCACGGTATAGAACCTCCTGAAGAGAGGGAGAGACTAGGTAAACCTAGAAAAGGGAAGTTAATACTGAAGGCGGTAAGAGAGAGAAACCATGTACTTATTATTGTAGAGGATGATGGTAGAGGAATAGATCCAGAGGTTATAAAGAGAAAGGCTATAGAGAAAGGTCTTATTACAGAAGAAGAAGCTAAGAGGATGTCTGATCAGGAGGCTATTAATTTGATTTTCTTACCAGGGTTCAGTACTGCTGAAAAGGTGTCAGATGTTTCTGGAAGAGGAGTAGGGATGGATGTTGTAAAAACAAAGATAGAATCTCTAGGGGGAAGTGTAACTGTCTATTCTGAAAAAGGTAAGGGGACAAGAGTAGTACTTCAGTTACCTCTAACGATGGCTATTATATTGGTATTACTAGTTAAATTGAAGGATCAGGTGTACGCCATACCACTAACAAGTGTTTTAGATGTTACACATGTTAAAAGGGAAGAGATAAAGAACATAGAAGGTCAGGATGCCATACTTTACAGAGGAGATATACTACCAGTGGTCTGGCTAAAGGATATACTTAACTTCCCGTGGGATGATGAAGAAGAACCTGAGGAGATATATATCGTAGTCATAGAGAGAAACAAAGGTAAATTAGGTGTCGTGGTAGATGACGTTATAGGGCGTGAGGAGATTGTAGTAAAACCTCTCCAAGGCATTCTAAAGAATATTCAGGGCTTTGCAGGGGCTACAATATTAGGGGATGGAAGAGTAGCATTTATTCTAGATTTAAACAACGTGTAGGTTGTCTATAATGGTAATAAGGGTAAAAATAGGGGGTTTGGAAGTAGCAAAAAGTCCAGAGGTTCTTGAAACTTTACTAGGTTCCTGTGTAGCCCTGATGTTATACGATAGGGGGAAGAAGATAGGGGGTATGGCACATATAATGCTCCCCTATACTGACGATCCAAATGTAAAAGATCCTGGCAAATATGCAAATACTGCGGTGCCTGCACTAATAACTAAAATGACAGTATTAGGAGCAAGACCTAACAAGTTAGTGGCTAAGATAGCAGGAGGAGCTGCAATGTTCAAAACTTCTAATACTACAAATATTGGAAAAAAAAACGTGGAGGCAACAAAGAAGGAGTTGAGCAAGTATAAAATAAGGATAGTTGGTGAAGATGTGGGAGGAGAAGGTAGCAGAACTGTTAAATTTTTTTTAAAGGATGGAAAGGTTGTTGTGATTCATAGAGGAAAGACTAAGATTATATAAACTTACTATGATTAATGAAGATAATAATAATATTAAAAATAATAATAAAATAAATATCCTAAAAGACTTTTAAATAATACAAAACAGGGAGTAGAACTAATCTATATATCTTTCATTCAGTGCTGTGGATATTATGATGTTAGAAGGATTCGCCGTGATATAAAATTACATTCAATAATCTGTCCTTGAGATTAAGTAGGATTGATAATTTTCTTGTTGTTTAGGTTTTAATCTTAGATATTGTTAGGTTGATAGGAACTTTAATTGTATATTTAAATAGGAGGGTGATAAAATGGACTGTAAGAAATTGCTAATAGTAATTCTAGTATTACCTACCTTTTTATTTTTTATAATATTATTGGTATTATTTTACTTAACTGCCCCTCATATCATCTCCGTTATTCTACACAACATTGTTTTTATACTCTTAGGGATAGTAATTGCAGTAGGTATATCCTATATTGTTGCTTCTAAGTTATTTGAAAGATTAGAAAGATGTAAAAACCTACTTCAAAATATTCTATTAGTATTAGAAATGGATCCCTCTATTATAGATGATCCCAATGTGTTTGAAACAGTGACAAAAGAGATAGAGAAATTAAAAAGAAAATATATAAAATTCAAAGAATATAAAGAAGAAATTAGACGTACAATTAATGAAATCATGGATGCTGTATCTAAACTTGAACAGGGAGATTTAACAGTTAGACTGGATGAAAATAGAAAATATAACAGACTCCAGAAATCATTTAATAGGGCCATGTCCAATATAGCACAACTTATTAAAGATTTAAGAGACGAGATAGAAAAATTAAACATAGAGATAAATAAACTTAGGGAAGAAGCAGACAAGGCAAAGGAGATCTCAGATCAGGTAGCAGATGCAGCGTCCCAG
>DQVU01000002.1 GCA_015661585.1 Methanothermococcus okinawensis
CTCTCTCTACCAACTCCTCCTCTTCCTTCATCCATCTGCTGTGGAAAGGGGCATTTGTAATATCTTCACCAATATGTTTTCGACCTATGAGGACGTTCTCAAGGACTGTCATAGATTTTAAAGGCTCAGGGTTTTGAAAGGTCCTCACTATACCGTAGTTGTATATCTCGTTGGGTTCTCTGTTGGTTATGTCTTTATTTTCAAATATAACTTTACCAGAATCCACTTTTAAAAACCCAGATATCGCATTTATAAGTGTGGATTTACCACTTCCATTGGGTCCCATAACCAAGGTTAGTTTGTTCTTCTCAACCTCTATATTAACGTTGTCAAGGGCTTTCACTCCATCGAAGGATTTACATAGATTCTTAGTCTCTAAAAGAATCATCATATCACCTAAAAAATTATAAAAATATTATAATAAACGAGTTAGGATTTAGAAAAAAATAAAAAGATAGATACGTTACATCGATCTTAGGAAACTAATTCTATTATTAAGAGAATATCAAAGTGGTTATTGTGTTTAGTATAAATAATTTTACTTTTAATAAATAATATTAATTAATAGTTGTTAAAAAAAGAAAGTATAAACAGATATATTTACTTTAGTGTTCAGAAAGATCCGGATATTTAATGGTTTTATTCATTTTTTTTAACTATTTTCATTAGGATTTTCATTATAATTGTTATTTCTATTATTCTTTTAATCACTACTTTAATGGGAAGTAGGGTTAATTAATTATAATAAAATTATGTTGAATACCTAATAAAGAGCAGATACATTTAATACGGATTTATAAAAATAATATTATAAATTATAAAAAAGAAATTAAATTATTCCCTCCACTCTACCTTCTTAGAATCGTATCTCCAAATACCTACTTTTATCCAGCCATCTTCTGTAATCTTATATACAGCGTAATCTCCACTGGCCCTATCGTTGAATTCGTTCAGCACTATTTTTCCAGAAACTGGTTCTACACCGTATTCTCCATTGTTATATTTTTGGACTACTTCCTTTATCTTCTCTGTCATGATGTCTGTATCGTACTTCCCATTGTTTGACTCAAGGGTTTCCACATAAGCCATAGTTAGTATCCATAGGGTGTCGTAGGATATAAGACCGTAGGATGTTGGAGTACCTCCAAATCTCTCACTGTATCTATTGACATAATCCTGAGGACCTTCTGATTCAAAGACTGTACTGTACATCCCAACCTTTGCTGTTTTATCCTTCAACTCCAATAGTTTGTCACTCTTTGCTATACCATCTGATCCTACCCACTTAACATCCAAGAGTACTGAACCATCTGGGATCTGTGAGAACAGTGTTGCTCCTTCTTCAAATCCTATGAATACAACACCTACCTTATCCCTGCCCTTTGAATCAACAGCCTTTTTTATACCCTCTTCCAACTTAGTTATATAGGGAGACCAATCTGCAGGTGAGGGGTTACTTGGATAACCTATGTAATCGATAACATTTACATTATACCTTGGAAGGTTCTTTTTAGTTTCCTCTGAAAGTCCCTTACCCCAGGCGTCGTCTCTGTAGAGTATCACAACATCTGTTATACCTAGATCTGCCACTACGCTCGCTATGGCCTCTCCCTGGAGGTTGTCACTTGCAACAAACCTGTACAGATATTTCTTCTGATCGGGGTTTGTTGCTCCTATCAGTGGAGGTAAGGCTGTAGATGAAGGAGATACGGCGATTATTTTATTGGAGAGTGTATAAGGCAGTACAGTTTTAACCTCACCACTGGACATTGGACCGATGAAGAGATTTACTTCGTTACCCTTTAAAAGTTGGATCTTCTGAAGAGCTAAATTGGGATCTAATTTTGTATCTTCTGTTAAGATCTCTATTTTATAAGGCATGTTGTTTTTCTTGAAGTAATTCTCTATATCCTCTTTACCCAACTCCAAGTTGTTTTTGATATCTATTCCATAGGTAGATAAGGGACCAGAAAGATCCAACAGGGCTCCTATCTTTATTACATTCTCCTCATTAGTACAACCTGCCATTAGAATAGCCAATATTATAATTCCTACTCCTACTATCTTTTTCCACATCCTACCACCCTAGGAAGGTATTTGCCGTATTTAGATTACTAAATATCATTTAAATAGTATAAAAACATTACGTAATAAACATAATAATATCCTTAATAAAAAATATTACTAAAAAATCACTCATACAACTCACATTTCAGAGAATATACTACAGTATCCTTTGGAAATAGGTTTTTAATTTTTTCTCTTATCTCTTTAAGTTCCCTCTCCTCAGGTTTATATTTTACCTCTTTATCTAAGGTAAATCCACATCTGTAATAACAGGTATCTCCAACAATCATTCCAATCTCTGGGAACTCTATAGATCTCACCGCTACATCTTCCCCAACGATCTCTACTATTCCCTCAAGTATCTTCTTGAAGTCTATTTTCTCTTTAGTGTAAAATACTCCATCTATCATTATCTTCATAATACCCCTTTAATAAAAAATAATAATAAAGATAATAATAACTAATATTAATAAAAAATAATATCTAACGGGGACATTTATGTTAAAGTTTGGTGAAGGAGTTCTTGGAAGAGATATTATCGCCATCGTCAATGTAGTGCTAGGTAAGGGAGAAACAATAGACACCATATTCACCAATGCACTAACAAGGGTACCTACCCCTATCCTGGCAAATCTAAGGGATAACCTTATAGTAAAGCCCTTAACTTTGGTAGTACCTAGGAATACCTTAAGTAGTGACATCCAGTGCAACCTCCTACATGGTCCTATACAGTGTGGAGTGGCAAAAGCTGTTGCAGATTTAGATCTCGATGAGGATCTGAAGTTGATAGTTACAGTCTCTGTACCAGACGTACCCTACACCAACCTAAATAAGAGAAAACTGTTCCAGTACTACTACGGTGCTACAAGGTTGGCTATAAACAGGGCTTTAAATGACTATCCATCAAAGGAGAAGATAAAGAAGGAGAAGTACAGGGCACTACACCCACTAGTTGGCTTTAGGGATATAAGGTTGGAGAGACCTCCATATCTACAGGTTGCATTGGATGTACCCTCTATGGAGAATGTAGAGTATGTACTGGAATCCCTCCCCCCAAGTGATAGGATAATAGTTGAGGCAGGTACTCCCCTTATTAAGAAGTACGGTATTGAGGTTGTGGAGCGTATAAGGGAGATATACGATGGTTTCATCGTTGCAGATCTGAAGACGTTAGATACTGGAAGGGTGGAGGTAAGGATGGCCTTTGAATCTACAGCAAATGCTGTGGTTTTAAGTGGTACTGCACCGAGGGAGACAATACTTAAGGGTATCCACGAGTGTGAGAGATGTGGTATTATGAGTTATTTGGATACCATAAACGTAAGGGATCCCTTCGCTCTATATAACTCTTTGGAGTTAAAGCCTGATGTCCTACTTCTACACAGGGCTATAGATGAGGAGGGTAGGGTTCCAATGAGGGAGTATAGGGAGGTTAAGAGAAGGGAGAAGCCTCTCCTCGGTATAGCGGGAGGAGTTACCTTGGACAACATAGAGGAGTTAAAGGAGAGATATCACATCATCGTCGTAGGTAGGGGGATCACAAAATCTAGGGATCCAGGTAGGGTTGCAAGGGCTATAGTGAATAAATTAGGGGATGATATTGATCAGTACAGGTTATACTTAGAGGAGGATGAGGATGTCCCTATTAGATAATATAATCTCCATTAACGATAATAACTTCCTAGAAAATATTAAAGGTAAAAAACCCCTCTTTATCTCTGTTATTTCTAACATAGAGACAACAAAGTACATCCCTATATCCGGAGTTAACAGAAAAGTAATAGAATATACACCTGCTGCAGATATGGAGTTGGTGATACTTGGGAAGAGTGTCTCCCTTCCCTCTCCTCCAGTGGATGCTACCATGTGTCCAAGTCCTGCAACTATCACCAGGGCAAACGTCCATCTGAAGGATATCCCTGTCTTAACTGTAGATGCTGGGGCTGAGGTAAAACCGAAGATACCTCCCTCTACTTATATCATGGTGGATAGAAAACCTACTGGAGATATCTCCAAGGGCCTTGCAATGGAGAACTCTAAAAAACTCTTTGAAGTTGGTAGGGAGTTAGGGAGGAAGTTGATGGTGGAAAGGGATTTTCAGGTTGCTATTATTGGAGAATGCGTACCTGGAGGTACAACCTCTGCCCTTGGGGTACTCTTAGGGTTGGGATACGATGCAGAGGATAAGGTAAGTTCTGGTTCTGTTAAAAACCCTAAGGAGTTGAAATTAAAGGTTGTTAGAGAAGGTTTAAAGAGGGCAAAATCCCAGGATGTATTCGATATACTCAATGCAGTTGGAGACAAGATGATGCCTGTGGTTGCAGGGATGGTATTTTCACTGGTTAGGTGTAAAAGGTATATTATTTTAGGTGGAGGTACTCAGATGGCTTCAGTGCTTGCAGTTATAAAGGAGATAGATAGGAAGTATATAAAAGAAGGGATTTTAGATTCAGGTTATATCTCCATAGGCACTACAGAGTTTCTTTTAAGGGATAGGAATTCAGATATTAAAGGGTTAATAAAAGAGATAGAGGATAATATTCCATTATACGCCTCAAGGTTTTGCTATGAGAAATCTAAGATAGAGGGTTTAAGGGCTTACTGTAGAGGTGCTGTAAAAGAAGGTGTTGGTGCTGGAGGGATTTCGGTGTATTCTTATACGAATGGATTATCTCCCGATGATATCAGGGGATATGTTGAGAGAAATTACTGTAGGTGGTATAAGAGTGAAAAATAGCGATTAAAAGAATTATGAAAATAGTTAAAAAAATGAATAAAACCATTAAATATCCGGGATCTTCTGAACACTTACATAGAGGTAGGAGATCCTATTGTAATATCAACAGTTGTATCATTTGGGATAATTAGAAGTTTTTTAATTTTTATTATTTTTATAATTGTTATTATTTTTTAAACTATCACTTTTGATGGGAAGTAGGTAATCTGTAATCTCCTCAGACAAATAAATAACACCTTTGATGAAGTTTATAATGAGAGTCCTGTTAGGAGAATCACCTTCCTCCAGTGTCCAGAAGTATCTGAAGGAAATATTTATCTGTTTTTTTTGATTTATAGTCAAGCACATAACATTCTTAAACTATAATAAAAATAAAAAAAATAATAAAAAAGAGTGTAAAAATCTTAAAAAGAAGGATTAACAAAAATCCTACCCTGTTTCTCCAGTGTCCAGTGTAAGCCAGAAGATACTGCAAGATTTTTTTATTTTTTACCTGTATTTGTCCGTTATTAAGTATCTAATCTTATTATCCCCATTATTTATGTTATTTTTTAGTATAAATGTTTTATTCTGGCTATAATTACACTTTATTTTATTATTTTTACTATTTTTGTAATAATTATCCTTTTATTTAGGATTTTTAATGAAGTGTGTATTTGTAACTATATTTTTTTATATTGTTATTTTTCCAATTATTTTTTATTAACATATAATAATATAGTAGGTGAGCCTGTGAAACACTTTCTTGGAAAGATCCATCTAAGGTGGTGTAAGCACTGCAACCTTCCAGTGTTGGATAGAGTTTGTAATATATGTAAAAGAGAAACTGTCCAGGTAAAGGTAACTCCTCCTGGAGACGTTAGACCTGCATTTCCAAAGGATATAGAAATGATAAACAACATTTTGGAGGATCAATTCAACATTCAAGACGATATATTTAAAAACAAGATAGTATTACTGAATAAGACCCCTGGAGTAGATTATATGAAGGAGATTATCTTAGATGGTACAGTCTTCGCTATCTTGAAATATGACGTTGAAAAGAGTAATTGGTCCATACTACCTACTGTGGAGGGGGCACGTAAGATAATAAAAGGAGGAGGTTGTAAAAAAGTAGTTGGGATCGGAAAAGATGTTGTACCTTATATATTAGAGAGGCATGCCTCAGTTTTAAGGCCTGGAGTGGTATATTTCTCCAAGGATATTAAGAGAGGGGATGACGTTGTTGTAGTAGTTATGGAGGAGGATACTAAGAACTTTAAAGATACCCAGGTTTTAGGTGTGGGAAAGGCGAGAATGGATTACCAGGAGGTAAGGGAGAAAGATAAGGGGATGGTGGTTAAGATAAGACATGCCGAAACTCCGAAGGAGGCTACATACTTGAGGGAAACAGGGGACTTTAAAGAATCCATAGAGAAGATGATCCAGGCCAACGAACATGTTATTGCAAAATATGAGAAAGAGGCTATAGGGTTTATGAGAAACACTGCAGAGAGAATAAAAAAACCTATTGTTGTAGCCTATTCGGGGGGTAAAGATAGCCTCACAGTACTACTGTTATCTCTGAAGGCCTTTAGAGAGAAGGGGATTAAATTTGATGTGATCTTTGTAGATACTGGATTGGAGTTACCTGAAACTTTGGAGAACGTAGAGGAGGTAGAGAGAAGGTGCAACTTAGAGATGATCAGGATAAAGTCTGAAGACTTCTGGGAGAAACTTGAGGAGTACGGTCCTCCGGGAAGAGACTACAGATGGTGTAGTGAGGTATGTAAGATGAAACCTGTTGAGAAGTTTATCAAGAGTAGATATAGAAATGGGTGTTTAACCTTTGTAGGTCTTAGAAAGTACGAGTCTATAAACCGTTCAAAAAAACCACGTATCTGGAAGAGTAAGTATATAGAGGGTCAGATACAATGTGCTCCAATACTTCACTGGTCTGCAATGCATGTGTGGTTGTACCTCTTTAAAAATAGAGCACCTTACAACAAGCTCTACAAGTTAGGTTTTGACAGGGTTGGATGTTACATCTGTCCTGCTATGGAACTTGGAGAGATTGAGTTGATTAAAAGATACTATCCCCAACTCTGGGGAAAATGGGAGGGATATTTAAGGGAGTACGCTGAGAAGAACAACTTAGATGAGGAATGGGTTAGAGGAGGTTGGAGGTGGAGATATAGAGAGAGTAAAAGTACTTCCGAGTAATTGATGTGGAATTACTCTACTCATTACTACAATCGTTGTGTTGAAATTCCTTTATATTGGCAGAACTCTGTCTCTTTGATATTATTATAACATAATAAGTTTAAAAACATAGTTCCCACTAAGTAATAATTATAACAATAAAAGTAATAATATAATAATTATTGTAACTCTCCTTCCCATCAAAACACCCT
This sequence comes from Methanothermococcus okinawensis, assembly GCA_015661585.1. GTDB lineage: Archaea > AGJL01 > Methanococci > Methanococcales > Methanococcaceae > Methanofervidicoccus > Methanofervidicoccus okinawensis_D. The sequence continues at coordinate 7,198 of DQVU01000002.1, forward strand.
ATAAAAACCCGAATATAAATATATCCTCCACTCCTGAACATTGAGGAAGGGATAATTCTTTATGGGATTTTATTATTTTTTATTATAATAATTACTAAGGTCAAGTTTAAAATGTTATGTATTTGAAATTAATAAATAATAGTAATCATTAAGATTAATTCAAGGGGATCAACAATGCCAAAGATGATACTACCTCCAAGGTTAACCATGGCATTAGGGGGATATATAAGGGAAACTGTAGTGCCTTACGGTGAAGATGAGGCAGAAACCTTTCCCTACAGAAATGTAATAGTAGGTAACCCTACAGATGAACCTGTAAAGATAGATGTTCCAGTTTATGACAAAGGATGGATAGAGAGGCATAGGAATTTGGGGCTCATAGTTGTACCTGTTAAGGTTGAAGACGACTTTGTGGGACTCTTTAATATGGTAAGGGAGAAGGTAAAGAGATCTAAATAAAAAAATACTAAAAGGTGCCTAAATGACTATAAAGGGAGTATTATTCGATTTAGATGATACCCTTTACGATTCTACCACCTTTGTAGATAGGGCCAGAAGAGAGGCCATAAAGATGATGATAGATGCTGGGTTGAATGCTACAGAGGAGGAGGCCTATAACATCCTCCAGAGGATAATTAAACAGAAAGGTTCGAATTACGGCCACCATTTTGACGATCTAGTAAAGGCTATAGAGGGGCAGTACAACCCTAAGATAGTTACCATGGGTATAATCACCTATCACAACGTTAAATTTGCCCTCCTGAGACCTTACCCAGATACTATAAAAACCCTTATAGAGTTAAAAAAGATGGGGTTGAAGTTAGGAGTGGTTACAGATGGTATTACCATAAAACAGTGGGAGAAACTTATAAGGCTAGGGATAGCAGATTTCTTTGACGAAGTTGTAACTTCAGAGGAGTACGGACTTGGAAAACCGAACATCGAGTTCTACAGGTATGCCCTTAAGAAGATGAACTTAAAGGGGGAGGAGGTTGTATATGTGGGGGACAGGATGGATAACGACATTATACCGGCGAGTAAAGTAGGTATGCATACTATAAGGATACTTAGGGGCAAATATAAAGATATGGAGGGTAAATGTAAATACGAAGTTAAGAGTTTAAAGGAGGTTGTAGATATAGTAAAAAAGTTGATGGAGGGAGGGGAGTAGGATAAGATGAAAAAACTAGGTGATGTCATAGATGGGATTAAGGGATTGATCGCCTTTATGACTAGGATACCTGTAGGAAATTTCCACAGCGATCTTGAGGAAATTTCTAAGTACCTACTGTTTATCCTGTTCATAGGGATGTTTATAGGATTCTTAGGATCCCTTGTAACCTTCCCCTTTTACTATTTGGAAGTGGACGCTCCTATTTTAGTAGGCACCTTAGTACTTTTCACCATGTTATATATACAGGGTTTCCACCATGTAGATGGGTTGGGGGATTACGGAGACGCCTGGATGGTGATGGGAGGTGCCAAGAGGAAATTAGAAGTGATGAGAGATAGATATATAGGTGTTGGGGCCCTTGTATTCATACTTTTCATAGAGACGATCTCCTTAGCATCCATAGGCTACCTCTACTCAAAACTCCCATTCCTGACATTTTTGAAGTTGATAATACTAACAGAGGCGTCTTCCAGGTTAGGACTTCTCACCTGTGCATGCTGTGGTATCCCCTCTAAGGAGGGTACAGGGAGATACTTTGTTAAGAATACCAACGAGTACCATTTATCCTTGGGCTACCTCATAATGATGATACTCTCATTTCTCTTAGATATACCAAAGATTGGAGTGTTATGCTCCACTGTTGCTGTGTTCTTTGCTATGGCTGTTGCAAAGAAATCTAACAGTGAGATTAACTGTGTCACTGGAGATGTGTTAGGTGCCACCGTCGAGATGACAAGGGCGGTGGTTTTACTAAGTGCATACCTTGGGACAAATCTATATATATGATTACAGTAAAAAAAAAGAAAATTATAATAAATTTATTTGGTGGATGTTATGATCGATAGAATCTTGGCAGATCTGAACAAGGTAGAAGGTATAAAGGGTTCAATGGTTGTAGGTAAGGATGGACTTGTAATAGCAGCCCAGATGCCCTCTGGGATAGATGTAGAGTTAATAGGTGCAATGGCCTCTGCAGCCTACGGTTCTGCGGAGAGGAC
>DQVU01000100.1 GCA_015661585.1 Methanothermococcus okinawensis
CTACCGTCAGTTACATTTACGATCCATTTATCCTTAAACTCCTCAGGAGCCATCTTAAGTATCAACTTGTTGACGTCGTTGATGATCTTTGTAAATCTGTTCATTAACTCCTCAGGTGTTAGCTTCAACTCATTTATCAGTCTATCTACCTTGTTTATGAATAATACAGGCTTAACCTTCTCCTTAAGTGCCTGTCTCAGTACAGTCTCTGTCTGAGGCATTACCCCCTCTACAGCACATACAACGACGATGGTACCGTCTATAGCTCTCATTGCCCTTGTAACGTCCCCTCCAAAATCTACGTGCCCTGGAGTGTCTATTAAGTTAATAAGATACTCCTTACCCTCGTACTCGTGAACCATGGAGACATTTGCTGCGTAGATAGTAATACCTCTTGCAGCCTCTTCCTCGTCAAAGTCCAGTGCCAACTGTTCTCCTGCAAGTTCTTTAGAGATCATCCCAGCTCCAGCAAGTAGGTTGTCAGATAGTGTAGTCTTACCATGGTCTATGTGAGCACAGATACCTATATTTCTAATCCTATCGTGCATCTCCATTAACTTTTTAACCTTTTCAACCATCTTTGCCCTTCTTCCCATAATCTCCTCCTTTAGGTTTTAATTATAATTTTTTATAATAATCATTATAATAACTTTTACGATTAAAATGTCATATTTTATGAAGTACATCTGGATATAAATATAGTGTGCAATTATATTATCTCGCAGATTCTGCTACTCTCTCCTTCTCCTCCTTCTTTCTTACTGCAAAACTTCTTTGTATATCTCCCTTTGCAGCGTATATTATCTCATCGGCAAGACATTCTGCAAAGGATTTCTTGTTTCTACGTGCAGCGTACTGTGCCCCTAGGGCAATATTCCTCAGTGCTATATCCAACCTTCTGGAAGGTGAAACATCCACTGACTGTAGGAATGTAATACCTCCGTAAGATATTCTAGTTGTCTCCTCCCTAGGCCCTGCATTCTCTAAGGCCTCAACTAGTACCTGGACAGGATTCCTCTTTGTCCTTTTCTCTATGATCTCAAAGGCCTCTTCAATTGTCTTTAGAGCCTTGTGTTTCTTACCTGTATTCTGTTCCCTTCTCATAAGGTTGTTGGCAAGTCTCTCTACGATGTTCATCTTAACCTTATCGAACATCTTCTTCGTATGTCTTCCTGCAGTATGAGGTACAATTATAGGCCTTATATTTATATAACTTCTTAAACTTGGATCTTTAACAACAACCTCGGTGGTGTCCCATCTGTTAAACAGTTTGATCTCCACGTTTTCACCCTTTTAATTTTATTATCTCTTGACCTTCTCCTGTCTTCCTCTAACAAGTTCCTTCAAGGAGTTCTTACCTACCATAACTACTTTATACCTAACCCCTGGAATATCTCCCTTAGCCTGTCCCTTTGGACCTCCAATACCTTCAATAATTACCTCGTCGTGTTCATCTATGAAGTTTATAGCATGGTTCCCTGGGGCAAAGGCTGTAACTACTCTACCGTTTTTGATCAACTGCACTTTAACACACTTTCTAATAGCAGAGTTTGGCTGTTTTGCCTCCAGTCCTACCTTCTCAATTACGATACCCCTTGCCATAGGAGCCCCTTCGAGGGGATCGTACTTCTCCTTCAACTTTAAAACCCTCCTTACATACTTGTAGTCGTGCCATCTACACTTCTTCCTCTTTAATACTAACTTTCTTCCTGCAAATTCTCCCCTTGGAGATTTACTTCCTGGCATCCCATCACCTCCTTATTGGTTCTCCTCTTGGTTGGTTTTATCAGGTGTTTCTTCCTTTATTTTAGGCTTTTTCATTACATTCTTTGTAAATCTTCCCCTTCTAAACCTCCTATATGCCAACCTTGGCCTTCTAAACCCTGAAATTACCCTTATACTCTTTGCATCAGAGAGCCTACTCATTATAGTTATTGCCCTATTTATATTTTTTCCCCTTTCTCCGATGATAGCCCTTTTAAGTTTTGGATCTACTCTAATATATACCACTACTTTACCGTTCTGTTTCTTTATCCATACATCCTCTAACTTAAGAGGTTCAAATATATTCCTAACAAACTTCTTTAAATCCTTGGAGTACTCTACAATATCTATCTTCTTGTTAAACTTTTCCATGGCAGTTTTGACATTCTCCCCTCCCCTTCCAATTGCCGCACCCATGTTGCCTTCTTTGACAACGAAGACGATCCTCTCATCATCAGATACACAGTCAATTACCTCCGCCCCAGTCAATTTTTCAAAGAAGTTGATCTTCATTATATCCTCTCTTGTCAGCCTAACTTTCATTAAGTATCACCTATCTTTAACTTTTGACCATATTTAAGATATCCGAGTTCCCAGGATCTAATATCACCATCACAGAAACAGGGAAAGGTTTTCCACAGATAGCCCCCAACTCCAGGGATGTTACGTCGTGAATATAAACGGGAATATTGGATAATTTAGCGTAGTACTTCACATCCTCCATAATATCCTTTTTACAGTTTCCTGCTATAATTACCAACTTACCCTCTCCATGTTTTATAGATCTTATACTCTCCCTTGAACCTAGTATTACATCTCCAGTATCTACAGCAGTTCTTATAGCCTTGTTGATGTCCATTGTATTACCTCCTTTCATCTTGATTGATGTTATAAAAAAGTAGTTTTAAGAAAGAGTAAAAACAGTAAGAAATAATTGAATAAATATGTAATAAAAATAACCTGTATTCCTATTACCCATTTAAATATTTATACTTTTTGCTTCTCTTCCTCCTTAACTTTCACCTTACCTTCCTCGTAATCCCTGTCTATATAAACATCCACACATCCAGTTCCAACGGACACGGGTTTTCCAACGATAATGTTCTCTATAACACCGTTCAACTTATCCACATATCCTCGCTGGGCAGCTGTATAGAGGTGCTTTACAGTCTCCTCGAATGCCGCCCTTGCAAGAACTGAGGCCTTCTCTCCACTGATACCATGCCTACCTATAGGTTTCACCATACCATCCACTGTCATAATATCGGCAACTAACATAAGATGCCTAATATCCACTGTAAGCCCCTGCTGACTTAAGGTATCACTCATCTCGTTAATAATGGCGTTCCTTGCAGCCTCTATACCTAATACCTCCTGTATCTCTATTATGTTGTTTGTAATAGTCCTCGTTGTATCTACACCTTCCACTTTAAATACTTCTCTTAGGTTAGAACCTTCACTGTACAGGACGTACTCTCCTGTAGTTTCATCCTTCCTTATAATTATCCTTGAGATATTTGGCACTCCCTTGAGATGTATAGACTTGACCTTGGGAATTCTTTTACTCAAGGATCTTAAGGAGGGGGATTTAATTATTAACCGGAGTATATTCCCATCTACTTCTATTTTTAACTTCATCTTCTTTTTAATAGCATTAACCACGTCATCCACTGTAATATCCCTTTTAGCCATCTTCTCTCTGTTTAAGATTACGTTTATACAGTTGTTAACTAAGTCGATGTTTATGTCATCTACAATATCTTCAAGTGTTATACTTTCAATATTCCTGGCAACCTCTTCAGCCTTTTTCCTATCGTATCTGTATTCCTCAGTTAAATATATCGTCATGGTAGGGGTTGAAGGCTCTTTCCTCGCATCTACGATCTCTATCATTCTTGGAAGACCTAAGGTAACGTTAAGTTCTGCAACCCCTGCGTAGTGGAAAGTTCTCATAGTCATCTGAGTACTAGGTTCTCCAATAGATTGGGCTGCAACAACACCTACAGCCTCGTTAGGTTCCACAAGTGTTTTTTTGTACGCCTCCACAGTTTCAGATATTATCTCATCTATAATTTCCTCATCTGTGATATTCTCCTTCGTTATTTTATCTATCAACTCCTTCCTTATTGAGAGAGGTAGTATAGTTTTTTCCAGTTTTTTTTCTAAATCCATCCTCTTTCACCATATATTTTAAAGGAAATGTTATTTAAAAATATTCTCTAAAATAGTTATTAGCCGTTGCCTTTATCTTCATAATATTTGATATATAATACTTTCTGTTATGTTATTAGAATAAGTTAATATTAATTTTTATTATTAATAAATTTTAGTTCCCATCAAAGTAATGATTAAAAGAATAATAAAAATTAATAATTATTATTATATTATATTATAATATATGTATAAAAATAACGAAAAAGGTTTTAAAAATAAAGACCTTTATCTACCTTGAATATAAATTTTTGAAGTTATAAACAGATGATCCTCCCTCTACTCCTAGATATTGGAAGAAGAGAAGATTCTCCTGAGATATCTTTTAAATACAACTAGGGATGATTTTTATACCTTGACAAAAAATATCTAATCTTATCCCAGTATTCAGGGAAAGATCCTGAGAGATAGAATATGATGGGAAATTCTGTCATAATATAAATTCTGTTAGGGGATCATCCTTCCTCCAATGTTAAGGAGTAGAGAGTAGATTTGGGATGGATAGAGTTTTTATTTTTACTTCTTCATTATTTTTTACTTTTTACCTTATTATTTTTATAATAGTTATTAATTTTTTATAGGATTTTTAATAGGAACTAGGGTTTAACAATGTATTCTTATCCTAATAATAAAAGAGGTGTCCTCATGACCTCAAATATAAAAGAAGATGATATAAATAAATACATAGTCATTCATTTAAAGGATCTGAAGGTTAAAAATACTATATGTAAATGTGGATATAGATTCTACTACGTAGGTTCAAAGGTGATCTGTCCAAGGTGTAACAGGGTATTTACTCCAAGGTGAAAAATTGAGAGGGTTTTTAATAGGGAGGTGGCAACCTTTCCATAAGGGACATCTATCTATTATAGAGGAGATATCGAAGGAGGTGGATGAGCTTATTATAGGGATAGGGAGTGCCCAGAAGAGTCATACACTTAACGATCCCTTTACAGCGGGAGAGAGGATAATGATGATAAC
>DQVU01000234.1 GCA_015661585.1 Methanothermococcus okinawensis
AACATTTCAGGTCTTAGTGTTGCTTTAGCATATTCTCCTTCCTTAACTACAATCTCTCCAAAGGTAAATTCCCTACCAAATATCTCTTTAGCTCTAATCTCTGCAGCTCTCTCAACATTCTTAAGAGCCTCTATGTATGGACCTCTATTTGCTAGGAATACCTCCTCAGCATCCGCTATCAGATACATAGTTAAATATTTGATATAAGAATATATAAACTTTTTATTAAGATTTATTAGAATATTTAAAAATTAATAATATATAAAAATGTTAGTAAGGTTTAAATACTTAAGAAGTATAGTAGTGAAAAAAGAAAAAAGTAAATACTAACGAGTAGGAGGGTTAAAAAACATGGGGCGAATTATTAGTGCTTATATCAAAGACAGAGAGTTAATAGAATGGTTGTATAAAAAGATAAAGGAACAAAGATTCAGGAATATTAGTCATGCTATAACAGTAGCTCTCAAACTACTAAAAGAAGAAATTGAAAAAGAAGAAAAACTACAAAAAGGGATTGATATCTAATTTATAAAATTTATAAAAATAAAAAAATATTTATTTATACTTTAGAAGTCAATTGTTTCTTTACCTCCACTACTCTTAGAAGTTTCAGACTTCATTTTAGATTTAGCTTCTTTCAACTTTTTTTTAGCACTAGCAACTTTATTCAAAGTTTCTTCTATTTTACTAATAGATGCTTTCATTTCCTCAACTCTACTTCTAATATCTTCTATATCAGCTCTTACATCTACCTCAGTTCCTCCACCACTACTAGCCCCTGGAAACGGAGGTAATTGCAAATTTGGAAATTCTACTCTCTCAGGGAGCTTAATAGGAAAGCCTTCAGGTGCCGAACTTTCTATTTGATTCATTATGTTTACTAATGTCTTAGTAGGTCCTTGTGGTGGTGTTACACCTGTAGCCTGTGATAATGTGCTTTCAAACGTATCTTCTAAAGTTGTTAAACCTTTAAGGGCTTGAGACAATCTTGGAATTTCAGGCATTACACCACACCCCCACACCTTTCTATAATAAATTTAAAAAACATTAATCGATCTTCTCTTGTTTCCACTCTAACCATCTTCTAAATGCAAACTCAGCTGTCATTGGAAATCTTGGCATCTTCTCAACTAATGGTACTAGCAATTCACTATGAATTGTTTCTATTATCGGAGGTACCGGTAACACATGTTCAATATCAGCTCCAAAATCAAATGGGAATACTTTCAAAACTCTAGCTGGATCTGGTGGTAATACACCACCTCTTATTTTGTCTTTATATCTATTCATTATCTTGTTTATCGTTTTGCTAGGTGAGTCCTCCTCCTTTAGAGGATCTCTCCTATATTCCCCAACCATATATGATATTTTAAAAAAAGACTATTTAAAATTTACTTTAAAACTATTTTAAATTATTATTTCTAAATTATTAGCTAAAGAATACTTTTTTATTATATTAAAAAATAAAAAAATATTAAAAATATTTTGTAATTATGGAACTACGTCTATATAATTCAGAACAGTTTTAGTATTATCAGCTGGCTGTATCTCTAATGTAAATTCAGTTATTAATCCAAAAAGATAGAATGAAAATTCATTTTCTCCCTTACTAATATCTACATTCATCTTAGTTCTTACTTGATGATACTTACCTTTAGGTCCTCTTACTCTAACTAAAAGTTTCTGGGATTTGTCCGATGTAATTCCTATCGTTACTAAGCATACTGGGGTAGGAAAACTAGTAGATACTGCAAAGAAATTAGGAATCACTTTACCATCCACTGATGCAAACCTTACTCTTTTATCAATTGGAGCCTTAGCTAAACTAGCCCACTTCACTAAAGTTACATAGAATTGTAAACTACCAATATCAGGATCCAGGTATGCCCAAACTAAAATATCTCTATTTGCATATAGAGTTGCTTGACCTCTTCGGACTCTAAATGAGCCTCTTGGCGTCTTAACAACACAGTAGCCCCTCCTTCTT
>DQVU01000199.1 GCA_015661585.1 Methanothermococcus okinawensis
ATCTAACCCTTCTAAACCCTTAGAAACCTCCCCAGCAATATGCATGGCACCTAGGGAGTGTTCAAAACGGGTATGGGTTGCACTGGGATAAACCATATAGGTTAATCCTGTCTGCTTTATATTTCTGAGCCTTTGAAACTCTGGAGTGTCTATAAGAGATATCTCACTATCCTTGATGTGGATATCGTAGTATATAGGATCCCGAATTATCTTATCTCCACTCATACTAAATAGTTTGATATTTTAATATATAAATACATAACCGGATGTGTCTAACAACTATTACTTTTTATAGTCATGAAAAAATAATTATTAAATAGCAACGATAGAGCACTTCAATAAAAAATAATAATTATAATAAGAATAATTAAAATCAAAAAAATGAAAATAAAAAAATAAAATAAGTTCTTATCCTGGATTAACAGTGGGTACTGAGGAAGTAAGGTAGGATCTCTGATAATCCTTCTTTTTAAGAGTTTATTGCTCTTTTACTATTTTTTACTCTAATTATTCTAATTCTAATTATTATTTTATTGATATTCTCCATGGTTGTTGTTAGTTTAAAAAGTTTTGTTTAGTATAAAACCTTAGTGTATTGGGTTGATGATTTTTGTTAGATCCTACATAACCGAAAAGTATATATATCTGATGGTAAATCTATAGATATCAGTATCGTGCCTTGGTGGCTCAGCCTGGCAGAGCGTCTGCTTGGTAAGCAGAAGGTCGCGGGTTCAAATCCCGCCCAAGGCTCCATTTTTTATTTGTTTTTAATATTCAGTTATTTATATATATGAATATATTGATTTATAATGAATATAGGAGAATAGACAGAACCTTGATTAGAATAATAATAGTTCTCATCAAGTGATAGTTTAAAAATAATTATAAAAAATAAGATAAAAAATAAGGATACTTCTATTATCCAAACCGATCTCTTATTTTAGTGTTCAGGAAGATCCGGGATATTTAATGATTTTATTCATTTTTATTAATTATTTTCATTAAGATTTTTATTATAATAACCATTATTTTTATTATGATTTTAATGAATAGTTTTGTTCATTACTATAATAACAAAGAGGGACTGTAATATGTTGATACTTGCAGGTTTGGGACTGTACGACGAAAAAGATATGACTCTGAAAACTCTTGAATACACTAAAAGGGCAGATAAAATATATGCAGAATTCTACACGGCTGCCTTAACTGGTACAACCTTGAATAAAATAGAGAAAGTTATTGGAAGAAAGATAATCCTCCTCAGTAGGGAAGATGTTGAATGTAGAAGTGACAAACTAATTGAGGAGAGTAGAAATAAGACAGTGATGTTCCTAACAGCAGGAGATCCTATGGTGGCTACGACCCATGTAGATCTCGTCATAGAGGCTAAGAAGAGAGGTATAGATGTAAGGATTATTAACGCCCCTTCTATATACTCTGCAGTGGGAATTACAGGATTACAGATATACAAATTTGGAAGAACAGCCTCAATAGTCTTCCCCGAGCCTAACTACTTTCCAGAGACTCCCTACTACGTTATAAGAGATAATCTAAGGATGGGACTACACACCCTCTGTCTCTTAGATATACAAAGTGATAAAAATAGGTTCATGAGTGCCAACGAAGGCCTTAAGATCCTACTTGAGATAGAGGATAGAAAAAGAGAGAATGTTTTAAATGAGAATACCAAGGTTGTTGTACTTGCCAGGGCAGGAAGTTTAAAACCAAAAATTGTATATGGTAAAATCAAAGATCTTGTTAATTACGACTTTGGGCCTCCCCTCCACTCCATTATCATTCCTGGGAAGTTGCACTTTATGGAGGAGGAGGCCTTGAAGTACCTATGCAAGAACATCTCATAATTACTTCAACTCTTTAAGTCTCTTCAGTCTTTCCTGAATTCTCTCCAACTCTTCTCTAGTTAACCTAGTAGATTGTTTAACATGATCCAACTCTGTCTTTAACTGGACTACTTTTATGAATAATATAACGTTTAGA
>DQVU01000159.1 GCA_015661585.1 Methanothermococcus okinawensis
TCGTAAGAGAGTTCCTCCCTTCTCTTGTTTATCAACTTTGTAATCTCCTCCACCATCCTCTTTAAAGCCTGCCTCTCCTCACTGTGTCTCAACCTTTGGGCCCTCCTTCCAAGGTTTCCAACGTAGGGATATGGAATGTCCAACTTTTCAGGCCCTCCAGTTACTACAACAGGGATATCTACATCGAAGAGATGCACCTTATCCTTTAAACAACTTTCAAAGTTGCCCATAACATATACAGCAATGTCGTGCTCCTCAATCAATCTCTTCTCCCTCTCCTTTATACTACTTATATTCTTACCTGCTCCATGGGAGAGTCCTATCATGTTGGATTTTGCACCGTACCTCCTGAGGTACTCTGCTATATCACAGGCGGTATGAGGTAGATGATGCCGAGATAAACTTGGTGCAACAACTGCCACCTCGATCCCTGCCAGTGGTGTTTCAACTACCTTTCCCTTGTACTTCTTAACCTCCCTCTTGAAGTTCTCCAACTCACTTCGAGGTAGTGCTACAGTCATATATACATCCAACTGCATCACATGTTCCTGGATTATAAACCCTCCAATATCTTCAATCCACTCTTTTAATATATTGTTCCTATAAACTCCTCCCTCATATCTGACGATTTCATACATTTCCTCCACCGATAGGATTTTTAGAAGTCAGATCTTATGGTGATTGTCCCAAATGTCTTCTTACTGTCGTTGAATAGTGTGACATCTGTAATTATCCTCTGGATTGAGGATTTCTCATCTATAAGGGTAATATGATCAGTTAGTACTATCTCTTCAAAGGCGTACTCATCTATCTTCTTCAAAATCTCCCTTATTATATCCATCTCCAGTATATTAATCGATTTAGTGGTTATAGATATATGATCCACCGTATCTCCTGCCATCATTATCTTAACCAAGGGTTCCCAATCCTTAGTTAATGCCTCTATATAATCTTCCTTTTCAGAGATGATATAATCCCTACCTCCAAGTAACATAATGAGATCATCTACAAGTTTCTTCAACTTCTCCTTTTTATTTCTGTCGTAGAAATAAAAATTAGATATTCTAGAACACTTTTGAATCTTTGCAGAACCTTTACTGTATATCTTGTAGGTCCTTACAATATCTCCTCTACTTACTATACCTATAAGTTCTCCCTTGTCATCTAATACTAACAACCTTCCAATATCCATCTTCGCCATTATCTTTTGGGATTCCGAGGCAGAAGTTTCTGGAGATATAAACACCAATTTATCCTTTGGGGTCATTATATCCTCAATAGTGGTTTTTTTACCACCTTTCTCCAGATCTCTAAAGGTGACCACTCCAACCAACTTCCCCTCGTCGTCTACAACAGGATATCCCATATGCCTGTATTTCTCTATATACTCCTTTAACTTATCGATACTGTCGTTCTTGTTGATAGTTATAACATTTCTTGTCATTATATTTTTCACAGGGATCTTCTCCAGCACTCTTAAGTCGTAAAGTTTTACAAGATCCTCCTCAGCCTCCTTTACAAATAAGGTAATGTGATCAAATATGTTAAATAGTGAGTTCTGTTCCAATCCAATATTATACACCCTCTCTACAGTAGATAGTTTTTTAAACAGCATATATGACACCATTTTTATACGATAATAATATTTTTAGTATATAACTGGTAATAACTATATAATGTTAATGGTACAGATCGTTATAGGTAGAATTTATTCGAAAATTGATACAAAAATTCTCATAAAAGTATTTAAAAATTATATAAAGAAGAGATAAAGTATAATAATAGGTGATATCTTGAATGGAAAGGTTGATTTTATCCAAGGTAATACCGCATGTGCAAGAGGAGCAATCAAGGCAGGTTGCAGATTCTTCGGAGGATATCCTATAACA
>DQVU01000003.1 GCA_015661585.1 Methanothermococcus okinawensis
CACCCTGCATCACTTCCTACCATACACTCACTTTTAATCACAAAAACTTTTAAAACTTTCGCTCAAAAAGAACAGTTGATTAGGCAGATAGAAATAGGGAGTATAGATACAGATCAAAGTTTATTAAACTTGAAAAGGAGGCAGATAATGGCTAAGGAATGGATATTAAATATGGCGACTAATAGATGGAGATTAAATAGAAAAAACAGTGTTGGGCCAGTATCCCAGTGGATCCGTGAATGTAAGCCGAAAACAGTGGTGGAGTGGGAAGAGTTTTATTATAAAAAACTTGAGGAGTTTCTTAAATCTAAGGGTATAGACTTAAGGAAGGTTGGATCTAACTCCTTCTCTGTCTTAAAGATAAAGGTTCTTAGCTATTACTAACTTTAGTCCCTATCAAAAAGTAGTGATTAAAAGAATTGAAAAACAATGGATGTTTTCTGAACACTGAGATAAGATGAGGAAATTCTCGTGATATAAGTAATACCAACAGTTGTAGTTAAAAGATAATATCGATCCTGTGAGGAGATCTTCCTTCTTCTAATGTCCAGGAGTAGAGAAGAGAATCATCTGTTTATACATTACAAAAATTTGTATTCGAGGTAGATAGAAGTTTCTATTTTAACACCTTTTTCGTTATTTTTTTATAATTATTATAATAATTATCAATTTTTTATAAGATTTTTAATGGGAACAGGGTTATACTCCTACACATACAAACATATAAGTGATACCATGGAGTTGCATATAGACGAGAAAAAACTCCTGAAAATATTTCAAGATAGTGGAAAAGAGGAGATACCTGTCAAAGAGTTATCTAGGAACGAACTCATGGGATCTGAGACAAAGGTCATGAGAAGTGCCCTATGGCTCTCAGGTAGGGGGTTGGTGGATATTGTAGAGAGGAGAAGAAAATACGTAAAACTAACCGAGAGAGGAGAAAAAACCCTAAAGGATGGACTTCCTGAGAGGAGGATAGCAGAGTATCTGAAGGAGAAGGGTATCACATCTATACCTATAAAAGATATTAAAAATATCCTAGACAGATCGGAGATAAACCCTGCACTTGGACATCTGAAAAGAAAGGGTATCGCCAAAATAGAGAAAGGAATTATACACTTTAAAACCTTAGATTACAGGGATGAAGAAGAAGAGGTACTTAAAAATATCAAAATAGATGACAATATAGAAAAATACCCTCCTGAGATCCTAAATATACTTAAGAAGAGAGGACTTATTGAGGTAGAGGAGACAACAGAGAGATCTGTCAGATTGACGGAAAAAGGTAAGGAGTATATAAAAGAGCCTATAGAGATAAAGGAGGAGATCACCCAACTAACTAGGGAGGATATTATAAGTGGTAAATGGAAAGAGTGTTATATCAGACCCTACGATGTAGGTGTTCCTACAGAGGAGGTTTATCCTGTAAAGTACCACCCCTTAACAAGGGTGATATACGAGGTTAGGGAGGTACTATTAAGTATGGGGTTCAAGGAGGTGAAGAGTCCAATAGTGGAGACGGAGTTCTGGAACTTTGATGTACTCTTTGAGCCCCAGGATCACCCTGCTCGGGATATGCAGGACACCTTCTTCTTAAAGTATCCTAAGAGTGGAAACATCCCTGAGGAACTTCTAAGGAAGGTTAAAGAGGTGCATGAGAGGGGTACTGTAGATGGGAGGAGGATATCCAAGGGATGGAACTACGAATTTCAGGTGGAGATATCTAGGAGAACTATTTTAAGGACTCA
>DQVU01000200.1 GCA_015661585.1 Methanothermococcus okinawensis
CTCTACGCCGCCTGTAGAATATGTAAGGTTCCAAGGACATTAGATGAAATTGCTGAGGTCTCCAGAGTAGATAGAAAGGAGATAGGAAGAACCTACAGGTTCCTAACAAGAGAGTTAAATATAAAGTTGGCTCCAACAAGTCCAATAGATTATGTCCCAAGGTTTGCCTCTGAACTTAATCTACCTGGAGAAGTTGAATCTAAGGCTATTGCTATACTTCAGAAGGCAAGTGAGAAGGGGCTAACAAGTGGTAGGGGCCCAACAGGTGTAGCTGCAGCTGCAATATACATCGCCAGTGTACTCCATGGAACTAGAAGAACCCAGAGGGAAGTTGCAGATGTTGCCGGAGTTACAGAGGTAACTATAAGGAATAGATACAAGGAATTAACAGAACACCTAGATATAGATGTTACACTGTAAAATTAACATATTTTATTTTTTTATTTATGAATTTTTATTATTGTTGTTTATTGTTATAATATATAATATAATAAATCCATTGATAGAAATATTTAAAAAATAAAAAGTGAGGGTTGAAACATGGGTCTATTTGATAGGATTAAAAAGAGAGGTATTAAACCTACATCTATCATTGTTAAAAAAAGTAAAATTTTAGATGAAACGGAAGTTGAGAAAATAGATAGTGACATTCTTCAAAATAATAAAGCTAAAATATCAACAGATGTTACTAAAAAACCTATTGTAAAAGACGATACCCAAATATTGAAACCCAAAGAAGAATTTTCTGTTAAATTTGAAAAGTTTAAAATAACATCCCCAAAAGTTATAGATACCTATACTGTGAAAGTTGAAGATATGGAATTTGAGGTAGTTTTGGAAAAAGAAGAGGGATATATATATTATATAATACCTGAAATAGACCAGATATTGAATATATTATCTAAATTACCAAAAAATAGTATTCAGGAGATAAAAACTGATATATCGGAAGGAGAATTCAGAAGTGTTGGTGAAATATATAGATATTTATTAAATTACGTAGAGAGATATGATTTGGATCTTAAAAATGCTGAAATTAGAAGTTTAGCAAAGTACTTCTACTTGATTGTTGGTAAATTAGGATTTTTAGAGATACCTCTAAATGACGATAGATTAGAGGAGATAATGGTAAATGGAGAATACAGGTACGCCTACGTGTTCCATAGGAAATACCAGATGTGTAAAACCAACATCATATTCGATGAGGAAGAATTAAGAAGAATTATAGAAAATATAGCATTACTTGCAGGGAGGACGATAGATGCCAGAACTCCTATGTTGGATGCATTTTTGCCTGATGGAAGTAGAGTTAATGCTACTATAAAGGAGGTTACACCAGAGGGAAATACTTTAACTATCCGTAAATTCACGAGAGATCCTTTAACAGTTGTTGATCTTATAAAATTTGGTACCTTTAACTTTGAATTTGCAGCTTTCCTATGGCAAGCTGTGGAGGGGTATTTCGGGGCTAAACCTGCAAATACCTTAATTGCAGGAGGTACAGGATCTGGTAAGACTACAACTCTCAACGTAATATCCATGTTCTCCATGTACACCGATAGGATAGTTACCATCGAGGATACACCAGAACTTCAGATACCTCACGATCATGTAATAAAGATGA
>DQVU01000140.1 GCA_015661585.1 Methanothermococcus okinawensis
AAGGGTAAAAACTACCTATAAAACAGGTGTAGAGATGGAGGCACTTACAGGTGTTTCAGTTGCACTTCTAACAATATGGGATATGGTAAAGGCTATTGAGAAAGATAAAAATGGACAGTATCCAGACACTGAAATACGTAGTATAAAAGTTGTAAGTAAGGTAAAAGAGTAAGGTTGATAGGATGTGGGACTTGGAGAGGGAGAGAGTTATAAGAGAGATATTAAGATATAAGGGAAAGAAGGTACTCTTCCAGGCTCCTGAGGGGTTGAAGTTAGAGGTTGAAAGGGAGATAGATAGTATAAGGAGGTACTTTAAAGATAGAGGTATGGATGATATAGAACTTATAATATGGGGTGGAAGTGCCTTTGGAGCCTGTGATATATGTGATAGGGAGGGGAAGTATCTAAATGTAGATCTTATTATACACTATGGACATGAGGAATTGCCTTACGTAATATCGGAGATACCTGTTGTCTATGTTCCAGTTTATTACAAACCTGATAGGGAGCATCTGATGGAGATCTACAGAGATATCGATAGAATACTTGGGGAGTACAAGGATCCTGTAATAACTACTACGGTGCAGTTTAAAAAGATCCTTAGTAGGTATAATCCCCATTTAATACTTGGATGTAGGGCTGATATAATCTTAGATGATGATAGGGATATCCTCTATATAGGAAGTGGGAGGTTCCACCCCTTGATGTTGGCATATAAGTTTAGAAAGGAGATACCTATATACAACCCTATAACGAGGGAGTTTTCCAAGATTGAGAGGGATAAAGTTGAAGGTTTTATAAAAAAGAGGTTGGGGGTGATATCCAAGTTACATCTAAATCCCCCTAGGAAAATTGGAGTTATACTATCTACAAAGAGGGGCCAGTGTAGAATAGGTGTATTTGAAAGGGTAATTAAGATACTTAAGGAGAGAGGTATAAAGTATATCCCCATAGTCTTAGATAACATCAACCCTGAAGATCTCATATATAACGTAGATGCCTACGTTGTATGTGCCTGTCCAAGGGTGGTATTAGATGATTATATAAAGTATAAAAAGATACTTCTAACACCTAAGGAATTTGAGATGTATATAAATGGTAATTTTGATTATCAGTTGGATGAAATATTGCCTGAGGATTTTTTAAGTAGGTAAATAATATCAAAGGATCTCAATAAAATTATATTTTCATTAAAGTAATATATTAAGAACATAACATTGTCAAAATTAAAATAATTAATATAATAAACTTTAAAGAATAAAAATAATTAAAATTAATATTAATTTTATTTTTATTATTTTAGTATTAACAGTTTTTTAGGGTTTTATTTTTTAATTTTAATTATTCCTTTTTATATTAATTATTATTTAAGATCTCGATAGTTGTTATTTAGTTTAAAAAGTTTTGTTTATTTGTTGTAATTAAAATTAAAAAATAAAAATCTCAAAAAAAAATTGTTATCTACTTAAGAAGGAAGAAAAAGTAATAAGGTTGGAAAAATAAAAGAGTAATCCCACCGTTATTCTTTTAAATACCTTAGTACTATGAATTCCGCTGATCCTTTCTTCTTATGATTTTTTTATTCTTTTTATATCTTTTTTTTATTTTTATTATTATAATTTTTAAAATTGTTATAAACTTGATATTTTTTATAAAAAGTTTAAAAAAATTAAAAGTTGAGTAGTGTAAAAATTAATCTTTTTTACTCCTTCAACCCCAACTTCTCAAGGACTGGATCACAGGATATGAAGTGTAGATCTAGTGCAACATCCTCTGGTTTCATACCCATGGCAAGGCCTAACAACTGGGAGTAGTGTATAACTGGTAATGAATACTCCCTTCCAAATTTCTCTTTTATCTCTACCTGTCCTCTGTCAAACTGTAGATGACAGAATGGACATACCTCTGTAATACAGTCCCCTCCTGCATTAAGTACATTTCTTATTTTCATCTCTGTGATCTTCAGTGCTGTCTCTAAGTCTCTAGCCCTTACACCCCCTCCAGCACCACAGCACATCTGTTTATCTGGGTAGTTGATAGATTTGGCACCTATAGCCTCCACAAGGGCGTCGAAGGATTTTGGTCTCTCTGCACTCTCTATATTTTTTATATCAGTTGGTTTCAAGTAGTGGCATCCGTAATGAACTGCCACGTTTAAGTTCAATGGTCTTACAACCTTCTCCCTTATGGCGTCTGGGCCGTAGTCGAAGTAGAGTACCTCTGGTAGGTGTCTAACACGTACCTTCCCCTTGTACTCGTA
>DQVU01000010.1 GCA_015661585.1 Methanothermococcus okinawensis
ACCCAGATACTGGCATACGTTGGAGGTAGATATAGGATATTTGGGGAAACACTGGATATCGCCATAGGAAACTGTTTAGATCAGTTTGCAAGGAACTGCAATCTCCCACATCCAGGGGGACCATATGTAGAGAAACTTGCCAAGGAGGGTAGTAAGTTGTTGGATCTGCCCTATACCATTAAGGGGATGGATATAACATTTTCAGGGTTACTAACTGCAGCTATAAAGAAATACCAACAGGGGGAGAGACTGGAAGATGTGTGCTTCTCCCTTCAGGAGGTAGCGTTCTCCATGCTCACAGAGATTACAGAGAGGGCGCTGGCACATACAGATAAGGGAGAGGTAATGTTAGTTGGAGGGGTAGCAGTTAATAACAGACTCAGAGAGATGTTAAGGGATATGTGTGAGGAGCAGGGGGTGGATTTCTACGTACCTAGGAGGGATCTCTGTGGGGATAACGGGGTAATGATAGCATATTTAGGGCTGTTGATGTACCTCAGTGGTAGGAGGATGTCCATAGAGGAGACAAAACCTATTCCCAACTACAGAAGTGATACTGTAGAAGTAACCTGGATAGATGAGGAAGAGTACAGTAGAAGAAGAAAGAGGAGGAAAATACCAGAGCATCTCATAGGAAAGGGTGCAGAGGCAGATATTAGGAGAACCTCTTATCTAGGTTGGGAGTGTGTTTTAAAGGAGAGGATTAAAAAAAGATATAGATTGGAGGAGTTGGACAAAACTATAAGGTTGAGGAGGACTGTAAGGGAGGGGAGATTCTTATATCTAATCAAGGATTACGGTATATTATCTCCCTATATATTCGACATAGATAAGAAGAATTACACATTAACTATGAGTTACATCCCTGGAAACCTTGCAAAGGATGAGATAGAAAAGGGTAACCTGGACTGTTGTTATAACATCGGGGTAATAGTGGGAAAACTCCACAAGAGGGATATAGTACATAACGATCTTACAACATCTAACTTTATAGTTGTAAAGGAGGAGGATGTAAATGACAGTAGGGAAGTTGTTGAAGGTTGTAATGATAGTAGGATATATAGTAGTTGTACTCAAGGGGTTTTGGAAGATGGTGAAGACAGTGAGAATGATTTTGAAATTGATAGGGAACTTCTCAAAAAGAATAAGGTCTATATTATAGACTTTGGGTTAGGCAAGTTTTCAAGTATGTTGGAGGACAAGGCTATCGATCTTATAGTTCTTAAGAAGTCTATTATGAGTACTCATTATAGGGTGTTTAATGAGGTGTGGAATAGAATATTGGAAGGTTATAAGGTATATAAGGAGTGGAAAAAGGTAGTTGATTATATGGGTGAAGTGGAGAGGAGAGGAAGGTATTGTTAAAAGTAAAAGGATTAACAGAGTTTCATTCTCTTTTCTAGTGCTCAGAATATCTCATAATAACTTGTTAAACTATAATAAAATAGATAATAATTAAAAATAATTAGAGTAAAAAAGTAAAAAATAACAAAAAATTAATAAAAAAGACAAAAAACTTCTAATAGAAGGGTTAAGGAAACTTCTACACAGTCTTTTCAGTACTTAGTGTAGTATAGTAGTATAGGGGATAAAAATTTATTTTATTTTCATTTTGTCTTTATTCTATATTTAGGTATTAACAGTTTTAGGTTTTTATTTTTATAATATTATTATTTTATTCACGATCTTCAATGCTTGTTGTTAAGTTTTATTTCATTTACTATTACAATTTTAATAATGATGATTTTAATGGGTTAGGATTAATCAACAATTAATTAAAAATACTCAGCACTTAACTATTAATTATACAAAAAAATACCTCAGTGGAAGAATGATAAATATCAACGATAGAAGAATCATAAAAAAATCCATAGAAATTATAAAAAAACTATCCAGTAAATTAGATAATATTAAAATAATGCATCTCTGTGGATCTCATGAACATGTTATATGTAAATACGGGATAAGGGATGTCCTACCTGAAAATATAACTGTTATCCCAGGTCCAGGATGTCCAGTGTGTGTAACCACACAGAGGGAGATAGACACCGCCATATATCTTGCTGA
>DQVU01000156.1 GCA_015661585.1 Methanothermococcus okinawensis
ATATTGAAACTGTTTTTTAGTTTAAAATCCTTCTTGAGGTTTAATTAATTTGTTAATATTTAATATTATAATAAGTCTATTATCTATTTTTCCAATCCCCTCTATATAATCTACACCCATATTACTTCCAATTCCATCTACCTTTTCTATGTTCTCCTTGGGTATCTGCATAACATCGCTAACTGCATCAACCAATATACCAACAGGAACGCCGTCAATCTCTACGACCATAACTAGCATTTCCTTGTCCCTTTCACTATCCTCTCCATAGTATCCAGAGATGTTTAATTTTTTTCTCAGATCGATAATGGGAGTAATCTCTCCCCTTATATTGGTAACGCCTATTACATAATCTGGACTGTTAGGCAGAGCGGTAATATCTTGAAGTTTTAACACTTCTCTCACTTCATCAACTTTTAAAGCATATTCATTGGGACCTAACTTAAAAACTACCATTTTAGGAGCCTCTTCCATGTTATCACCGAGGAAATACCCTATTTTCTATACTCTAACTTGTCTAGTACGTTATGGACTATATCTATACACTGGTTTGCATGTAACTCTAAGGGTGATAAGGATAATCTCTCTATCTTTAAATCACTTAAGAATCTCTCATCCTCTTCAGTTAATCCTATATGATCCCCCAGTATAAAGACAAACCCCCTATCTTTTATCTCATCGTAAGTTCCAGGATTTATAACCTCTTCAATAGGCCTCCCCTTTAGATGTAGGAAGTAGACATTTCTACCTTCTTCTATCTTCTCAAGCACAATTTCCTTAAAATCTCTCTTGGCGTGATATATACCTGGAGTACTCTCCCTCCATTGGGAGTCATGTTCCTTACTTAGTGCCTTCTTTATGAATATAGCTATACTTCTCTCATCGGGACTCAGTCTTTTCAATTCAGATCCTACAAATTTCAGGGCCACTGGAGGATTAGGTTCTCCGTAGTGTACAGAGTAAAAAACAGTATCCCTTCTTATATCATGGGAGAGGAAAAATGCACTACTTATACATCTACATACGAGATCTAACCTACCACAACTACCAGGGAGATCCTTTAAATTGATATTCCCCGAGGTTATGGCCTTGTTGGCCTTCAGTATAAACTCTCTCAAACTTCCACCTTAATCTCTAAGACCTAGTACATCGAAGGTATCGTATATACCTTCTCTCTTTCCAGCAATAAACTTAACTGCCAATATCACCCCATTTACAAAGGCCTGCCTACTACTTGCCCTATGGGTAATTTCTAACCTCTCACCGTCACCTGCAAATATAACTGTATGATCCCCTACCACATCTCCTCCCCTTATAGCATGAATACATATCTCATCTTTTTTCCTCTCCCCAAGGATCCCTACCCTACCGTAGATGATGGAGATATCTCTATCTAGATTATCCCTTATGATCTCTGCAGCCCTCAGTGCAGTGCCACTTGGTGCATCCCTCTTGTATCTGTGATGCATCTCTACTATCTCTATGTCGTAGTCTCTAAGTTTTCTGGCTAAAAACTCCAAAACCTTGAAGAATATATTCACACCTACTGCATAGTTTTGGGATATCACTGCAGCAACTCCATGTTTTTTTATAGTATCCTCTACCTCCCTCCTCTGTTCTTCAGTAAATCCTGTGGTTCCAATAACTAAATTTATACCCTGGGAGGCAGCTACCTTTACAGCATTTACAGTGGCCTCGGGAGCTGTGAAATCAACGAGAACATCTGGCTTACTTCCCTTTAAGACATCTTCCAATCTATCGGCAGTTTCCAGTATAACTCCTATTTCACCAATACCTAACAACTTACCAACATCTTCTCCTCTCTTCTCATGATTAGGAACTTCAATTGCAGCAACTAACTTGAGATCTGGATGTTGGTGTATAGTTTTTATTATTCCACTGCCCATCCTTCCAAGAGCACCAGTTACAGCAACTTTGATTACCATTGGATCACCTTATGCCACACTTGCAGATTCATTAACAATTTTTTCAAACCCCTTTAAGTAAGTATCCATCTTGTTGTTTAAATTATCTGCTATCTCTATAGCCCTATCTATTTCATCATACCTGTAAGTACTTAAGATCTCCCTTATTTCACAGATTCCACTATGTATCTCTCTAATAAGATTTATAATATCTAACACAGTTACACTACCACTCTCGTATAATTTTACCATCTTCTCAGATATGTCTTCCAGTTTAGAAATAATCTTATCTATTTTCTCGATTATTTTATCTAATTTTAAGGCATTTTCCGTATTTTTATCTATGAGGATATTGATTTTTTCCAATATCTGATTTAATGTTTCTTCTATCTTTGGATTACTAGTCTCTTCTATAACCTTAGGTAACTCTTCCAGTTTTTTACTAATCTCCTTTAAGTACTCAGTTTGACTAACTGTTTCTTCTTTTTCAGATTTTTTTTGATCCTTTGCAAATTCCTCACTTTTGTCCTCCAACTGGATACCTATTATAGCCTTTTTTATCCTATTCTGCAAATTTTCTACTATCTTTTTTAAAGTTTCAGATTTTTTTATCAGTTCCTCTTCATCTAAACTGTAATCAACAGTATCAACATTTTCATCAGATTTTAAATCATCACTTAAATTTTTAGATTCCATAGTATCTCCCCTTATTTTTTGGAGATGATGGTACATCCTAGATAACAAAGGATCTGAAATATCCATCAACCTTCCCCTATACCTGTATTATCAGATTTTATTTATTTTATTTAATGACTCTATTAAATATTTTTTGTGTAGATGGTTATTCAGATTTATTGACAGATACTTCTAATTTTGAGGAATCTACATCAGAACTACCACTTTTAATCATTCTTTTAAGCCTTCTTTTTAACTTTTTTTCCCTCACCATAGGGATCTTAATAACGTTACCACAGTTTAAACACTTTATAGCAACATGAGGACAGTTCTTATCACTAACTGTCCTAACCTTACAGTTCTCACCGTAAATTAGTATAGTTAGACACTTTTTACATATTCTCCTCTTCCACTTCTTTGGAAAACGTACCCTTACCTTCATTGCAATCCTTCTACTCAGTTCTATATACCTTCTCATCCTATCCAGTCGCCCCTTCCTGTAAGCTTCTTCAGCGAGATTCATCAGGATATCTATCCTCTCTAGAGCTATCTTTTTTATCTTTTTTATTTTTCTTCTTCTACTGTATCCCATAGTTTCACTTAGTAGTCTTCTAACAACTTAGCTACTGCGAAACTTGGAGTACTTAGAGATACCTCCTTTCCATACCTCTCCCCTATGGATATAATACTATAACCCTCCAAGGCCTCCTTTAGTATCCTCTCTCCAAGACCTGTAATTACAACATCTTTGATCTTATACCTCTCAGAGACACAATCTAAGTTGCTCCTGACCATATTTAAGAGTTTCCTGTAAAGTTGAAGTGATATATCTAAGATCTCCTCCTCATTTACTTCCTCCAAATCACTACATAGGATCCTAGCCACCCTCCTCATACAACTTTCCCTATCTACTGGAACACCATCTGGTGTATCACAGGTGTAATCTTCTAGATTTATCTTGTTCAGTATAAGGTTTATATCTCCAGTTATAGAAAAGTATTCCGAGGATATATTGGTTTTAAAACCTCTAAAGATTACAGTATTGGTGAGGAAGGAGAGAGGTGTTCTAAGTGCTCCCACATATACCAACTGGTTGTTCATCAATCTCTTTAGATCTGTTTCTTCAGCCAATATCTCTCCATCCTTTATAGGTATAATATCTGTTGTTGTAGAGCCCATGTCCACAAGTATGCAGTTGTCGCAAATGTCCTTCATTACAAAGTAGGCAGTAGCAGTCCAATTTGAGGCTGAGACTTTAATATACCTCCTCTTAGCAACATCTACCTCTAAAAAATTCCCATCTACATCAAAAACATAGATATCTTTATCAGGAAACGCCCTCTCCACAGAGTTTAGTATATTCTCTACCCCCTCCCTTTTACTCCTATACGCATCCACAAGTTCAGCTGTCATAACTATACCAACTTTTTCCACATTCTCCCTGTTGTACTCCCTTAGAAGCTCAGCAAGTTTTTTATATTTTTTCCACATTGGGAAGTATATATGGTGTATCTTGTAATATTTTCCCTCTAACTCAGTTATCTTTGTATTTGCCCCCCCTATATCTATTCCGAGGATCACCATCTCACCACTTGACTCTTAATTAAAACAATTAATATAAAGTATTACGGTCTTGAACAAAATTAGATTGTTAAATATCTGTAAAAGGTAAAAGATCCTATCCATATTGCCCTCAGGATGTTTCTGGGCACACTGGTAATAGAGAGTAGAATTCTACGTTGTGGAGGTTCTAAATCTCTTGGTTTATAGTTATGTTTTTAATTTTATACTTAAGTAAAAAAATAAAAAAGGACAAAAAACTTCTCTATATTTATTCCCTTCCCAAATACCTCTTAGCACTATTTCCTTGCTGACAGAGTCCTGTTCATAGTTATTATACTGAGGTCAATACCTCTCTAAGGAGAGAGGAGTTTCCATTATTTCTAACTACCTCCATTTAGATACTCTATATCGCGATGGGTAGTATTATCTTATTCCAATACTAAGAAAACATGCTGACAGATAAATCCAGATTTTATTGTAATTTATTATTTTGTTATAATTAAGTTAAGATAGTGTATTAAGTGTATTATTTATAAATTTTTTAGTCATTACTTTAATGGGAACGAAGTTTAAAAGAATATTAGGTGTGTAATTTGGGAAGATCTAATTCTAAGTACAGAAAAGGTACAAAATTTGAGTGGGAACTTAAAAGAATGCTTGAAAATGAGGGTTTTGCAGTGATAAGGAGTGCAGGTAGTCATGGAGTAGATCTGATAGCAGGGAAGAGAGGGGATATCTACGCCTTTGAATGTAAATCCACATCGAAGGAGAGTTTTTATATCTCAAGGGAGAATATCTTAAAACTTGTAGTATTTTCAGAAACCTTTGGAGCTAAGCCCTATCTTGCAGTGAAGATAAAAGGAGAGATTCTATTTATAAATCCCTACCTGTTAAAGGTAGAGGGTAAAAGTTATCTAGTAGACTACTATAAGATCTCTCCTATAGCCCTGAGTTTTAAGGAGTTGATAGAAAAAAGATGAATTGATAAAAATATTTATAAACCTTAAATTTCCATTAAAAAGTGATAATAAGTAATAATTAAGATATACCTTAATTCCCATCAAAGTAGTAATTAAAAAAATTAATGAAAATATTCAATAAAAATAAAACCATTAACTATCTCTCACAATCTTTTCTAAATACTAAATACTGGAGAAGCGGGGCAGGATTTCTATTAACCCTTCTTCTTAGAAGTTTTCCCTTTTTTAATTTATCAATCTCTTACTATTTTTACTCTG
>DQVU01000157.1 GCA_015661585.1 Methanothermococcus okinawensis
CAAGTGGAGGACATGAGATATTCCTATCCTACGAGGACGTTAAGAAGGATATACTTATAGGATATTTAAGGTTGAGGATACCGTATAAACCCTTTAGACCAGAGATAGACGATAAAACCGCATTAGTTAGACAGTTGCACGTATGTGGCCAGGAGCAGGCACTATTTGGAGAAGGTTATAGGGAGGAAGAGATACTGTGGCAACATAGGGGTTATGGTAGATCTCTACTTAGAGAAGCAGAAAGGATAGCAAGGGAGGAGTTCCATATGAAGAAGATACTTGTTACAAGTGGTATAGGTGCAAGGGAGTACTACAGGAAGTTAGGATATAGAAGGATTGGTCCATATATGGGGAAGGAGTTAAAATAGGAAATAATAAAATAACAACAATAGATATAATTCCTACCATGTAGGAATTCCTCCCTTCCTGAGAAGTAAGTTTCTATATATATTAAAATATTATTATAAATAACAAATAATACACTACTTACTACTAAAAACCTAATTATAAGAGAGGGATTGTATGGAATCTTGGATTTTAACAAAAAGAAGTAGATGTTACAACTGTGGTAAACTGGCAGATCAAATAATAGAGATATACCCAAATCAGGCCTTTGTTAAATGTTCCAATTGTGGAGCTACAAGGTGTTACATTATTAAAAATGTGTATATTGATGATGACAACGTTATAGAGTACGAAAAAGATAAAAAACTCCTGTACGATAATTGGTTGTTGGAGAAAGAGGTAGAATGCTACAACTGTAAAAGATACGCAATCCAGGATATACTTATTACGGTAGCTGGGATATATGTAAGATGTAGAAACTGCAGATTTACACGGTATTATAGGTTTAACATGATGTACATAAATGAGAAATAGATACAATTCATATAGTTGTGTACCCTACTTCCCAAGTGATAGTTTAAAAAATTAATATAAATAATTGTAAAAAATGAAAATAATATAAAAAATAAGAAAAATGTTTTTAAAATAAAAAACTCTTATTCATCTCAAAATATAAATATATCTCTCCTCTACTTCTGAATATGGGAGAAAGGGAAGATTCCCCTAATATCTCCTAACTATAACTCTTGGATATTCATTATATTATGATAGAATTTTCTATTCTATTCAGTATTCAGAAAACATCCTGAGATAGGGAATATAGTTAATGGTTTTATTTTTATTGATTGTCTCTATTGGGATTTTTATTATTTTTTATTGTTTTATTATAACTATTTTTTTAATTATCCCTTTGATGAGAATTAAAGTATAGTTGTGTATATTAATACACACAAACAAAAATTTTATATAGAAATTCAAAGGCATAATAATACAAAATTTAATAAAACAGGAGAGATTTTTTAATAAACATTAAATAATAAATATTATCTAAAAAAATAATAGATTTTATCACCAAAACAGTAACTATATAATAGGTGGTAGTTATGACAGAGGTAGAACTAACTGTAGCAGAGGCGTATCAAGGAGATGTTGGTAAAGGAATCGTGAGAATAGATCCAGGAATCATGGAGAAGTTAAATCTAAAACCTGGGGATGTTGTAGAGATATCTGGGAAGTCGAAGGCCTATGCCACTGTATGGAGAGGGTACTTAGAGGATAAAGGGAAAGGTATTATAAGGATGGATGGTATTCTAAGACAGAATGCCAAAGCTGGAATTGGAGATAAGGTTAAGGTAAAGAAGGCTGAGGTTAAAGATGCTACAAAGATTGTACTTGCTCCAATGCAGCATGTTAGATTCAGTGGTGGATTTGAGGAGTACGTCAAAAGTAGATTAGTTGGCCAAGTTGTAAGTAAGGGATCCAAAGTAGTAATAGGAGTATTAGGTACTGCCTTCCCATTTATAGTAGTATCAACATCACCAAAGGGTGCTGTTAGAATAACTGAATTAACAAAGGTTGAGTTGAAGGAAGAGCCGGTATCAGAGATTAAGGAGACCAAGATACCAGATATAACCTACGAAGATATAGGTGGGCTGAAGGAGGAGGTTAACAAGATAAGGGAGATGGTAGAACTACCAATGAGATATCCAGAGTTATTCGATAAACTTGGTATTGAACCACCTAAAGGAGTCCTCCTAGTTGGACCACCAGGAACAGGTAAGACACTCCTTGCAAAGGCTGTTGCAAATGAGGCAGGAGCTAACTTCTACAGTATAAACGGTCCAGAGATAATGAGTAAGTACGTAGGGGAGACTGAGGAGAACCTTAGA
>DQVU01000170.1 GCA_015661585.1 Methanothermococcus okinawensis
AGGGAGGCCAGGAAACTTATAGAGGAGAACTTTAACTGGAAGGTGTCCATTGAGAAGTATAAGAAG
Organism: Methanothermococcus okinawensis; assembly: GCA_015661585.1. GTDB lineage: Archaea > AGJL01 > Methanococci > Methanococcales > Methanococcaceae > Methanofervidicoccus > Methanofervidicoccus okinawensis_D. Next base: position 67 of record DQVU01000170.1, read on the forward strand.
ATCCTAAGGGAGTTAGTCAAGGGAGAGGAATGAGAAGGTGGAAGGAGAAAGTGTATCTACTGGCAAAGAAGTACTCCTCAAAGGTAGGGTTGGACCTGCCATACTTTATAAAGGGAGGATTTTGGTTAGGAGTTGGCAGAATTTTTTTACTTATAAAGGGTTTTTTATTAAGTGTAATATTGGCAAATATGTTACCCAAGAAGGCCTTTGGAGAATATAGCTTTGTAATGACTATTCTAATCCTTGCAGGTATTTTTGCCTTGCCTGGGATGGGGGTTGCAGTAATACAGGCTGTGACAAGGGGTTACGAGGGTACTTACTTTAAGGCACTTAGGGAGGTTTTTAAGTACAGTTGGATAGGAAGTTTATTTCTTTTGGGGTTGTCTATTTATGAATACTACTTAGGTAACTTTAATTTATCTGTTATTTTTGCCATCCTCTCCTCTCTTTTTCCCTTCTACTCTATTTCAGGATACTACAGTTATTTTTTCAATGGAAAAAAGAGATTTGATATATTAGCCAAAACAACCTCTCTTTTTGCAGTTCTTTCTACACTCCTTGTAGTAATATCCTTAATTATTACCAGATCTGTATTTTGGATAGTAATAGTAATGGTTTTGTCCCAGATCTTGATCTGTGGATACTTTAGTATATCCTATGTAAAAAAATTCATTGAGAGTAACGAGGTAGATCCTTCAAGTATAAAGTTTGGAAAGAATATAAGTAAATCCATGGTTTTATCGGGGATAGCCACTAATTTTGATAGTTTAGTTATAGCCCATTTTTTAAACTTCTCTGACTTAGCAGTATTTAAAGTCATCATGACACTACCTAGTCAATTTGAGTTGCTGGTTAACACCTTTAGCCCCCTAATACTACCAAAAATGGCATCATCTAACTTAAATAAAAAGGATGTACTAATACATTTTAAAAAATTTTTTCTCATGATAGTTGGACTTATAGTAATCTATGTTATAACTGCCCCAGTTATATACTATATATTATATCCAAAGTATTTTGAATACACCTGGCTCAGTTTACTGTACAGTTTAACATTTATAAATTTCCTCTATTTATTGCCCTATAACTATTTGATAAAGGAGAAAAAGAGAGAGCTAATAAATAAATTCAACATCCTCTCTGCACTGTTGCTTATGGTGTTAAGTTTTATAGGGGTTTTTTATTACGGAGTGTTTGGAGCAGTGATGGCAAGGGTTATATACAGTGTTGTTGCAATACTACTTATCACTTTAATATTTTTAAGGGCCTAAAATTTTTGGGGTTTTAATAATGGAGATCTTGGCAGTAATCCCTGCACGTGGAGGATCCAAAGGAATACCTAGAAAGAATATCAGATTACTAAATGGCAAACCTCTAATCTATTATCAGCTTAAAAATGCGTTAAAAAGTAAATATATAGACGATATTGTAGTTACCTCCGATGATGAGGATATCTTAGATTATGCCTCTAATTATGATGTATACTTAAGAAAACGACCCTCTGAATTGGCAAAAGACGATGTCACTTTAGATCCTGTAATTTATGATGCTGTGAATTACATGGAAAATATGTTAATGAAAAAATATGATATAGTAGTTACTTTACAACCAACATCTCCGTTACTTAGACCAGAAACCTTGGATAAGGCAATAAGGTATTTTATAGAAAATGATTTGGATACCTTAGTTCCTGTTGTTGATGCAACTCATCTTTACTGGAGAGAAGTAAATGGAAAAATAGTCCCTGATTTTAAAGAAAGACTAAACAGACAATATCTGCCCAAAAAATATAAAGAAACTGGCGCATTTTTAATAAGTAAGAGAGAATTTATAAGAGAAAATTCACGATTTGGTAAAAAAGTAGATATTTTTATTTTAGATGAGATTGAAGGGGTAGATATTGATACCCCATTAGACTGGCTTATTGCAGATACCTTATTGAAAAGATTAACTATACTGTTTGTAGTTAATGGTAACGAGAAAATAGGGATGGGTCATATCTATAGAACAATAACTTTGGCAGATAGATTAATGGGTCATAATATTTTATTTTTAACCTGGGACAGTGATGAAAAGGCGTTAAAATTATTAAAAGACCATAATTATAAGGTGATATCTACTTCAAAGGAAAACCTACTAGATGTTATCTCCGATATAAAACCCAACGTAGTAATTAATGATATACTAGATACAGAAACAGAGTACATAAAAAAATTGAAAAAGTTGGGGTGTTTTGTAGTTAACTTCGAAGATTTAGGTGAAGGGGCAGATGAAGCTCATCTAGTTTTTAATGCACTGTATGAAAAGACCAACCCTAAACCTACCCATAAATTTGGTTATGAATATGAATGTTTAAATGAAAAGTTCTACCTATATCCTCCAATAGAGTTTAGGGAAAATCCTGAAACATTATTCATATGTTTTGGAGGGGTTGATCAAAACAATTTAACCTGTAGGGTATTAAGTACTGTACCTGATTTAATTAAAGAGACTACCATAGACAAGATAATTGTAGTCGTAGGGCCAGGATATAGATACAAAGAGGAATTAGACAGGATAATAGCAAATCTAGAGGGGAATATAAAAGTGTATCAAAATGTTAGAAATATGCCTAAATTAATGAAAGAGGCAGATATTGCAATAACCTCCAATGGTAGGACCATTTATGAGTTAACTGCAATGGGGATCCCAACGATAAGTATTGCACAAAATGATAGAGAGACCTTACATTTATTTGCCAGATATCATCCAGGTATTAGATACCTGGGAATTGCCTGTACTGTAAGTGACAGGGATATAATTGAGGCTATCAAGGAAATAGCAAATAACCAGGACCTAAGAAAAAAGATGTACTTGGCCCAAATAAAGGCATCGAAGATAATTAGACAAGGTATAGAAAGAGTTATCAATGAAATTATGGCCTCTTATTGGAGGTGGAGAAATGAGAAGGATCAAAATTGGTAAAAAAGTTATTGATAGAGATCATTTTGATCTCCCCTATATTATTGCAGAAATAGGTGTAAACCATGAAGGGGATCTTGAAAGGGCAAAAGAAATGATTGAAGAGGTGGCAAAGGCTGGAGGAGACGCTGTAAAATTTCAGGTATATAGGGCTGAAACTCTGGCATCAAAATACTCCCCTGCATACTGGGACACCTCAAAAGAACCTACAAAATCTCAGTATGAATTATTTAAAAAGTATGACAAGTTTTGGAAGAAAGAATTGGAAGAATTGGCAGACTATGCAAGAACATATAAGGTTGATTTTTTAGCCACACCTTTTGATATAGAAAGTGCTGATTTTCTTGAAAATTTAGTCCCTGCCTATAAAATCGCATCTGCAGATATTACCAACAAACCTTTTATAAAATATATTGCTAAGAAGGGAAAGCCTGTTATACTGTCAACGGGAGCTTCCACCATTCCCGAAATATGGGAGGCTATTCACTGGATTAAAGAGGAAGGGAATGACCAGATAATACTTTTACACTGTATTTTAAATTACCCAACTAAATACGAAGATGCCAACTTAGGAGCAATTAAAAAAATGAAGGAGTTATTTCCTGATTATATTATCGGATACTCGGACCATACTTTACCTGAATATATAGATAGTATCTTAACAACCGCCTGGTTACTTGGAGCACAGGTTATAGAGAAACATTATACTTGGAATAAAAATTTAACTGGAAACGATCACTACCATTCCATGGACTATCAGGATCTTAAAATGGTCATTGAAAAGATGAAATTCATAAAGAAGGTAATTGGAAAATTTGAAAAACACTACTTACCAAGTGAGGAAAAAGCAAGGAGATATGCAAGGAGGAGTTTAGTTGCTAAGAGATTCATTCCCAAAGGTAAGATTATTGATAAAGAAGATATTACATGGAAGAGGCCTGGGACAGGTATCCCTCCCTACATGATTGACGTTGTTATAGGAGGAGTGGCGTTAGAGGATATTGAAGAAGATGAGATACTAACTTTTGATAAAATAAGGCTATCTCCTTATCAGGAATAAACTAAGGAGATCGGTATGGTAATACGTGTTGGGGTAGCACATGGAGCAATCAAAAATGCAGGAGATTATTTAATATATAAAAGAGGTTTTAATCTATTAAAAGAAAGCCTGGGGGATATTGTTGAATTTGTAGAGATAAAACGTTGGATTCCATTTGATGACAAAAATTTACATTTAGATGCTCTAATAATTTTAGGTGGACCAATAGTCTCCCGAAAACTTCATCCTCAAGCCAAAAATATCTATAATTATATTAATACTCATCAGCCCAACTTACCAATCATAGCATTTGGTATTGGAATTTCCGGAGAGAAATTCAAGTCACTAAAAGAATATTTTTTAGACAATAGCTCCTTAGAGTTCTGGAAGAAGGTATATCAAAGTTCTAAATTAATATCTGTAAGGGATAAAATAACCCAGGAGATATTCGAGGCATATGGTATTACCCCTTACCTTACAGGATGTCCTGCCCTTTATTCTAATTTATCTTTAAAATTAGAACATGAGTTTAAACAAAATTCCAACAAATATTGTGCCAATAATATTCTTATTACCTTACCAAATATCTCTTTTTTTAGTATTACCTTTCCATACATTTCTTTATATAGTCTTTATCTAACATTATTAAGTTTTATATTTATATTATTTAGTAGATTTCTATTTCCTGATAAAAAATTACACCTACTACTCCAACATGGGGCCTATAATTTCTCTCACAAATTACTTTCACTTATGGCAAAAATACTGGGATTTAAAATTATTAATGGTGCTTACAAAAGTATTGATGAAGTTCTAGATGTTGAAAAAATAGACTTACATATTGGATGTCGATTACATACTCATATATTATTTTTGTCTGAAGGTAAACCCTCCTATTTGTTTAATTTAGACAATAGAACGAATGCATTTTTAACCATGTTTAATACGCCTTCTCAAAACTTTTCAATTAATGGGATAATCAATCTAATTTATCAGGTTAAAATAGATCTTGAAAATAATACTATTTATGAGAAATTTAAACCATGTTATACTTTAATTAAAAATGAATATACTCAAAAAATGCGCCTATTTTTACATAAACTAAGAAAATATCTGATATCTTTATCATCAAATAACCCTTCACGAAAAAATAGTACAAAATATATATAAAAGGTTTTTAACATGAGGCTAAAATTGTTTATTAAAAATTGGCTATTTTAAGATATAGATACTTCATAGAATACCTCTTTTAAATTTTTTCTATAAATTTTTTTAAATAAATTTTCATCCATTAAAAACATGTCTTTAGCCCTTTTGTCTATAAAGTATACTTTACTTCCAGCGTTTAAAAGTTCGTATCCCAAGGTGGATGTCATAGTCACAGCGTATTCTGGAATAAAATCAAGGTCATCTATGACCTCAATACCTTGGAGACTCTTTAACCTCTTAATATAGAATTTATTAGTAGGATACTCAGCTGGATGAGGTTTAAAGAGTATCCTGTGTTTTAAATTATCTAGCACTCCTTCTTTAGACAATTTAAATATCTCTTCATAGAAGGTAGGATAGCCCTGGGAAATTAAGAGAATTGTTTTCTCTTTTTTTGGCATCTCCTTCCAATATAAAAACCTTGGGTCTGGGAATACTAAAACCTTTTCAGGAGGATAGTTGTATCTCTGAATCAGTAATTTTCTAATATTCTCATTCCAGACCAATTTCAAATCGGGTATTAACTTGTTCTTGTCAGACACTGGTATTACTGCATAGTTTCTATTTATAAGTTCGTGGCTAAAGGCCACTGTTTTAATTCTGCCATTACTGATCTTGTAGAGATTACATATATGAAACATGAAACTCTTCTCAGAATCTCCAATAAATACCTTGATATTAGCTTTCTCAATAAATCTCTTAAAAGAGAGGTAAATCCAAAGTATAAAGGGTATCTTATGTTTAATAAAAATTTTAAACATCCTGTATATAAAATACCTATCTATGTCATCTTTTCCAACATGGGTATCTATATCTTTCTTATATATCCTGTCGATGCTAAGTACTAGATCTAACCCTATTTTTAAGTCCAAGATTTCTTCAATAAATAATTCTTTCTCCTCCTTCTTATAGAAGTTTAAAAGATAATCTTTAAAGTTAAAGGGGTTGTATTTGGTATACAGTACTTTGTAGTCTAACTCCTCTACACCAAGGTCCCTAATTAATTTTTTAAAAGGTTCGTAGTTAAATAGGTGTTTGCCAAAGAATCTTTTATTATGAAAGTATCTATCGTAATCTGTACTAAACAAGACAGTAAATTCTTCCCTATTATTCCCCTTCATTAATATTTTTCTAATTAAAAACATAAAATAAATAAGGTAACCATGGTAATGACCTATGATTTTGTCTATCAAGATGTTTTTGTTTTTTCTCTTTACTTTTATCCCATAGGCTTCTTTTAAATATTCTTCAAATATCTCAATATTGAGGTATTTGTAATCTAAAAGTATTTCTACAGTCTTATTATCTCTTAGAATATTATCCATACTATTTCTAAAGTTGTACCAGTTAATATAGGGTATCTGATTGGAGTGGTAGATGTTATCCCAGTTCACCAGGTAGTACAAAAAAGAGTAATAAAGTAGATTCTCAAATTCTTCTTTCCCTATTAATTCGTTATTTCTATACACCTCCTTACATAGCTCCCTTATAAAGTCCAGATGTTTTTCAAGGTTTTTTAGGGATGGGTAGGAGTTAGTATTTAAGTTAACTCTTTTGTCTTTGTATTTAATTGATAGTATACCTACCTCTAACATCTTATCACTTCTTCCCATCTCCTTATAATCCCCTCTATATCAAAATCTCTGGCCCTCTCCAGTCCCCTGGAGTATCTTCTCCTCAACTCCTCGTCCTCTATCATCCTAATCATCAGCTCTGCCAATACCTTCTCCTGCTCTATCAGGGGTCTCTTCTCTAAATCCTTAAAGAGGTATTCTCTTGGGAAGGGCTTTATAAGTATCCCGTATCTTCCAAAGTAGGGGTACTCCACATCCTCCTCTATATCCAACTCTGGAGCTAGGATCTCTCTAGGTCCAGTTTCACAGTCTGTGAGATAACGGGGAGGTTTAGGGCTAGGGCTTCTATTAGGGTGTTAGGTAGCCCCTCCCATAAAGAAGTAAGAACAAAACACTGGGAATTCTTTAAAAATTTAAAGGGGTTTTTATGGACCCCTAGAAGAAAAACGTTATTCTCCAAGTTAAGTTTCTTTACAAGATCCTCCAATTTACCTCTCAACTCTCCCTCTCCCAGAATTATCAATCTGGCATTGGGATATTTCTCAACAACTTTTTTAAACGCCCTTATTAAGAACCACTGTCCCTTTTGTTCTGTTAACCTCCCTATGTTTATAAATACAAAGGAATCTCTGAATATATCACTGTACTTATCTTCTATAGGTTCCTCAGCAAGTTTTAGGTAGTGTTGAATAGGGTGAGGGTTGTATATAACCTCTATTTTCTCCTCTGGGACGTTATAATGGTGTGATAAAATATTTTTAATTTTTTTAGATACCACCACAATTCTATCTGCCTTTGGATAAAGAAGCTTTATGAGAAAATTATGAACTTTTCCATAGATGGTGGTATGGGGATACAT
>DQVU01000226.1 GCA_015661585.1 Methanothermococcus okinawensis
ACATACTTATAATCGTGCCATCTACACTTTTTTCTCTTTAATACTAACTTTCTTCCAGCAAACTCTCCCCTTGGAGATTTACTTCCTGGCATTCCACCACCTCCTTTTACTGATTTTCCTCTTTTTTGGTTTTATCAGGTGTTTCTTCCTTTACTCTAGGTTTTTTCATTACATTCTTTGTAAATCTTCCTCTTCTAAACTTTCTATACCCTACCTTTGGCCTTCTAAACCCTGAAATTACCCTTATATTCTTTGCGTCAGAAAGTCTACTCATTATAGTTATTGCTCTATTTATATTTTTTCCCCTCTCTCCTATAATAGCCCTTTTAAGTTTTGGGTCTACTCTGATATATACTACTAACTTGCCGTTCTGTTTCTTTATCCATACATCCTCCAATTTAAGAGGTTCAAATATATTTCTAACGAACTTCTTTAAATCCTTTGAGTACTCTACAATATCCACCTTCTTGTTAAACTTCTCCATGGCAGTTTTAACATTCTCCCCTCCTCTTCCAATTGCTGCACCCATGTTACCCTCTTTGACAACGAAAACGATCCTCTCATCGTCAGACACACAGTCAATTACTTCCGCCCCTGTTAATTTTTCAAAGTAGTTGATCTTCATTATGTCATCTGTCGTCAGTCTAACTTTCATTAACTATCACCTTATCTCTAACTTTTAACCATGTTTAAAATATCCGAGTTTCCAGGATCTAATATTACCATTACAGAAACAGGAAATGGTTTTCCACAGATGGCCCCCAACTCCAGAGAGTTCACATTGTGGATATAAACTGGAATATTGGATAATTTGGCGTAGTACTTGACATCCTCCATAATATCTTCTTTGCAGTTTTCTGCTATGATTACTAACTTACCTTCCCCATGTTTTATTGACTTTATACTCTCTCTTGAACCTAATATTACATTTCCAGTATCTACAGCAGTTCTTATAGCCTTGTTTATGTCCATACTCTATTACCTCCTCCCATCTTGATTGATATTTATAAAAGAGTTTTATAGATAAAAAACAGTAAGAACAAAAAAGATATAATAATGGGAAAAATAACCTGTATTCCTATTTCCCATTTAAATATTTATACTTTTTGCCTCTCCTCCCTCTCCAGTTTCACCTTACCTTCCTCATACTCCCTATCTATATAAACATCTACACATCCAGTTCCAACGGACACAGGTTTTCCAACAATAATGTTTTCTATGACACCATTTAACTTATCCATCTCTCCCCGCTGGGCTGCAGTGTAGAGGTGTTTTACAGTCTCCTCGAATGCCGCCCTTGCAAGAACTGATGCCTTCTCTCCACTGATACCATGTCTACCTATAGGTTTCACCATACCGTCCACAGTCATAATGTCAGCAACCAACATAAGATGCCTGATATCCACTGTAAGACCCTGCTGACTTAAGGTATCACTCATCTCGTTAATAATAGCATTCCTTGCAGCCTCTATACCTAGAACCTCCTGGATCTCGATTATATTATTTGTAATAGTCCTAGTTGTATCTACACCTTCCACTTTAAATACTTCCCTTAGGTTAGAACCTTGACTGTATAAAACGTACTCTCCTGTAGTATCGTCTCTCCTTATAATTATCCTTGAGATATTTGGCACTCCCTTGAGATGTATAGATTTAACCTTAGGAATCCTCTTACTCAACGCCCTTAGAGAAGGAGATTTAATTATTAATCGGAGTATGTTCCCATCTACTTCTATCTTTAACTTCATCTTCTTTTTAATAGCGTTAACCACATCATCTACTGTAATATCCCTTTTAGCCATTTTTTCGCTGTTTAAAATTACATTTATACAGTTGTTAACTAAGTCGATGTTTATATCATCTGCTATATCCTCAACTGTTATACTTTCAATATTCCTGGCAACCTCTTCAGCCTTTTCTCTATTGTACCTGTACTCCTCCGTTAAATAGATAGTCATTATAGGAGTTGAAGGTTCCTTCCTAGCATCTACGATCTCAACCATCCTTGGAAGACCTAAGGTAACGTTAAGTTCTGCAACTCCTGCATAGTGGAAGGTTCTCATGGTCATCTG
>DQVU01000009.1 GCA_015661585.1 Methanothermococcus okinawensis
ATATAAAAACAGATACATTACTCCTGAATATTGGGGAAGGTGATTCCCTGGATATCTTCTAATATAACTTCTTTATCTTAGTATTTAGGAAAGATCCTGAGATATAGTTCATTACTTCATTTTTACTAATCCTCCAATATCAACTTAGTAACTCCATTATTTTCTTCTCTATCTCCTCCTTAGGCCTGTTAGTTATGTTGGCCAGTCCCTCTGCAAAGATTGTGGCGTACTTAAGTATGTACTTCCTCTTTTTCTCTTCCTCCCTTTCTCTCCTTATCTTAGATAGATACTTCTCAAGTTCCCTTGCACATATCATAAGGGACTGTCTAATCTCGTTGTATATTTCCTCGTTCTCTTCAGAACTACAGGCAATAGCCTGTTTTCCCGCGGAGGTGTAAGGTATATGGGTAGAAATGAGATTTACAAATACTGTTAAAGGTATATCCTCCTCGTTTTTAAGGCCGTATCTCCTCCAGTTTATACTCTTTACAGCACTGGTTATACCACAACCTGATGCGTCAAAGAGTAGAGGTACATGATTCGCAAACCTCATTATCTCCATCTTTCTAGTACTATCAGATTCTCTCCCTGCATTTCCACCGTAGGCTAAACCTACCTCAACTGCAAAAGGTATTCCTCCCTTGTAGGTTTTAGGCTTCCTCGTTATAGCCTTTACAAATTGAGGTTTAAGGGTTTTCTTTAGGGATTTTTCAATATTCTCTGCACCTATAGGTCTCAGTCCAGTGGTAGAGGGTGCCATAAACTCCATATCCTGGAGTGCCCTTATAATCAACTCTGCATCCTCCCACTTCATCTCCTTGGAAGGTTTATCTAATAGTCCTTTTATCTCTCCTCTAAGTTCTTCCAACTCCTTCTCAGATAGCATACCTTTATCTTTCAGGGCATCTACAAACTCCTTAGGTTCTCTAGTTATATCCCTAAGTTTTTTCTTCAAATCCTCCATTGTAGAGGCACTTAGATAATTCCTCTCTGCAAAATCTATGAAGTTTTCAGGTTTCTTTTTGAAGTGTCTCTTAATCTCTTTCAGTTTTTCCTCACTTAACTTATCTATTAGGTACTCCATTATTAGGTATTTTAGATAGTAAGCCTTCAACTGGGATAAACTCTCCGGTAGGGCATTTATTATCTCCTTAACCTCCTCTAACTCCTTTTTATCCAGATACTGGGAGAACTTCTTTAGATATCTCTTAATATCCACCTTGAGATAACATTTTATTATCAAGTCCCAGAGTGCACTTCTCCTGTATCTCTCCAGTATCTTGTCCCTAAGTATGTAGTCCTCAAGTTCCTTAACTTTATTTGGAGTTACTCGAGACAGTTCCTTAACCAACATAGTGGATATCTTCTTCGCCTTAGTCTTCCGTGATATGTAAAGAAGTTCATCGGGAGTTAAACCGTAGGGGTGGGGTTTTATCTCCTCTGGACGCTCAGGGATCTTATCAACTGTCCTCTCAAATACAACTGTCTCCTCTGGATCCACAAGTGTTATCCTTGCATGGGGGGTAGATAAACTTATCCTCCTTAGATACTCGTAAGGTCCCTGCTCCCTTCTACTGTAGGTAACCTCTTTAAACTCCCCTTCTACTCTTGTACCTCTCCAATACCCTTTTTTCACATTATGTGAGAGGATATCCCCCTCGTTCTTTTCAATACTCATCTTTACCTCCATTATATGAATCTCCCCATCTCCAGTGGAAGTTGTTATCTTCAGAGGTTTTCCAGTTGTTATCTGGGCAAATAGAAGTACCCCCGCAGCTCCAATACCCTGCTGTCCCCGAGATTGTACAAAACGATGCATTTTAGAACCTGCCAACATCTTACCAAATACCTTGGAAACAAACTCTGGAGGTATGCCAGGCCCGTTATCCTCTACAGCAACTCTGTAGTGATCTGTCCCAAGTTTTTTAATCTCCACCTTGATATCAGGTAGTATCTCTGCTTCCTCACAGGCGTCTAAGGCGTTAGTTACTAACTCATGGACTATAGTTGTCATACTCCTTAACTTACCACTGTATCCAAGCATGTGCCTGTTCTTCCTGAAAAATTCAGAGATGGAATGTTCCTTAAACTCCTCAAATATAGAACTCTTTTCACCCATAATTTCACCGAGAGTAGTATCTAACTACTACTATAAATAAAATACCATAAAAATTAAACCTCTGGTAGAAAATAAGGTAATTAAAAGTTGTATTAAATTTACTATTGATTATAATTATCATTAAAATTAAAATAGAAATAAAAATAGTTATTTTTATTTCCCTCGTCTTCTGTTAGCCCTTATACTTGGTCTTACCTTCTCTGCTCCTTTACCCTTGTTCCTTAATCCTCTACCCTTTTTACCTGCTGAGGTTAAACCTCTAAATGCCCTACCTTTATGTTTCCCTGTACATAACCAGTTGTATCTAGGATCACTCATAATAGCTGGATGGTGGGGATCCACCAGAATTACCTCGTACCACTTGTACTTTCCATCTTCACCAACCCAGTAGGAATTCAACACCTCGAGGTTTGGATATTTCCTGGCAGCCCTCTCCTCTGCTATTCTCTGGATAGATTTACCCATAGTGATTTTTTTAACCCCCAAGGTTGCAGGTTTCTTGGAGCCTGTAGGTCTTGGTTTCCTCAATCCACCCCTTCTTACCCTAACCCTTACTACAATAATCCCCTGTTTTGCGGTATATCCTAAATTCCTAGCCCTATCTATTCTTGTAGGCCTTTCGATCCTTACAACCGCAGGTTCCCTTCTCCACCTCTGCATCCTTTCCCATAACAGGTTCTTAACGTAAGATTCTCCTGGAACCTTCCAAGCCTCCTGAATGTACTTGTATATACCCATAGTTATCCCTTTTTAAATGTTTTTAATTATAATAACTTACATAAAAATAAAAAAATGTGGTTTTACATAGATAGCCCATGGTATATTAACTTAACGGTTATACATAATTAATTAAGTAAAAAATAATAATAAAAATAAAATTTAACGATATAAAAAACAGGGGAATTTTACCTTTCGAAGTACCAGGACATCTTTTTTTATTATTTTATAGTAATTATAAAAAATAAAAAGAATAAGAAATCTAAAAAGTAGAGTTAATAAAGAGAGATTGGTGTTTTATTGTTTGGGATGTTCAGAAAATCACCCCTTCTCCAATATTCATTTAAATAACAGGTAAAAAAGTAAAATAAACTCTTATCTCCTAGGCTACACTATGTACTGG
>DQVU01000219.1 GCA_015661585.1 Methanothermococcus okinawensis
CTTCCCAGCTTCATTGGAGGGTTTTAAACAACCCTAAATCTTCGAAACTCCAAGTTTTTTGACAACTTCACCGGTTCGATAAAGTTTCACCGCCTTCACCCAAAAGAAAACTAGTGACAAAGATATTTAAAGATTTAACTCATTATTTATTTATAAAACAGCCCTAGAGAACACTCTTGATAGCATTTTTCTCTCTTTAGGTAGATTAAATTTATCTCCATATAAAAAATTAGGAGGTGATAAATATTACCACTGTAAAAAAGGATGATAATGAGAATATACAATTTAGGGTAAAAAAGGGAAATTGGTTCGTTGTTAAAAAGATGGAAATCGATAAAAATACTAAGGATATAGATATTGCAAGGATATTGATATCTATAGATGAGACGGTGGATAGAAAGATAGTGGAGTATCTTCCCTTCGATATGAAGAAACTTGAAGAGATCGCTGATGAGATATATAAAAAGAGGGGCAAGATAAAGAATGAAGATATAGTAGAGGCTATCAAGAAGTTAAAATCTCCCAAGATAACTAGGAGATTAAGGGAGATAACAGACTCCAAGGAGGGTGTGGAGATACTTAAGGTTATCCTGAACAGAATTGTGTTAGAGAGGTTAGGTATTAAGACGAGGATAGATACTAAACTTATAGATAGATATATAGAGAGAGGTATGGATCTAGAAGTTAAGGGATAACTATGTTATTCCTTAAGGCAAAACTGTTAGATATAGATCTAGGGAATAACGGAGTGATAGCAAATGAGAGAGATCTAATAGGGACAGAATATTACCCTCAGGATAGGGTGCTGATAGAGAGTTCCAAGGGATCATTTATAGGAGTGTTATACACCACTAAAAGGATGGTTAAGGAGGGAGAGTTAGGCATAAGTAGAGGTTCCATAGAAGGTATAGAGGAGGGAGAGGAGGTAAGATTAAGGCATGCTCCCAGACCACAATCTCTAAGATATATAAAAAAGAAGATGGAAGGACAGGTACTGAGGCCTCAAGAGATACACACCATAGTAGATGAGATAGTCCAGGGGAAACTCTCAAATATAGAGTTAACAAGTTTTATAGTTTCCACCTATATACATGGGATGGAGATGGGAGAAATTGTAGAGATGGCTAAGAGAATGGGAGAAACTGGTGATAAACTTGAGTGGGACAAACATCCGGTGGTAGATGTCCACAGTATTGGAGGGGTGCCTGGGAACAAGTACGCCCTAATTACAGTACCTATTGTAGCCTCTGCAGGTATAGTTATTCCAAAGACATCCTCCAGGGCTATAACCTCTGCAGCTGGGACGGCAGATGTGATGGAGGTACTTACAAGGGTAAATTTAAATGCCCAGGAGATAAAAAGAGTAGTCAAAACTACCAACGGGTGTTTAGTTTGGGGAGGGGGTGTGAATTTAGCCCCTGCAGATGATATAATAATAAACGTGGAAAGACCACTTTCCATAGACCCCCAGCCTCAACTACTCTCAAGTGTTATGGCCAAGAAGATCGCGGCAGGTATCAACTATACAGTAATTGATATACCTGTGGGACCTGGAACTAAGATAAAAAATGAGAGGGAGGGTTACGCCCTTGCAAGGAAGTTTATAGAACTTGGTGAGAGAGTAGGGATAGCTGTAGAGTGCGCCATTACCTATGGAGGACAGCCTATAGGTAGGGCTGTGGGACCTGCCCTTGAGGCTAAGGAGGCACTTATGGCCTTAGAGGATCCTAAATCTGCCCCAAAAAGTTTAATCGAAAAATCTCTTTCTCTCGCTGGGATACTCCTGGAGTTGGGAGGGGCAGCACAGGTAGGGTCTGGAATGGAAATGGCTAGAAAGATCCTCTACTCTGGAAAGGCCCTGGAGAAATTTAAAGAGATAGTGATTGAACAGGGAGGAGGTATTACCAACTCCGAGGACGTGGAGTTAGGGAAATACTTTGAGGACATTCCCTCTCCAAAGGATGGATACGTAGTATCCATATCCAATAAGGCAATAACAAATATAGCAAAAGAGGCTGGCGCTCCTAAGGATAAAAAGGCTGGAGTGTTACTTTACGTGAAAAGAGGTAGTAAGGTAAACAAGGGGGATATACTCTACAGAATATACTCCAGTTCAGAGGAGAGATTGAGGTCTGCTGTTAAACTTGCCAGAAGGACGTATCCAGTAAGAGTAGAAGGCATGGTTATTAGAAGGGTTAGTAAATTCTAAAGGTGATAAGTTGTACCTCACAAAGGAGGAGGAGAAAATATACAATGGAGAATATGGGGAAGTTCTTGAGATGGCTATGAACCTCTTAGTATCCCTTGGAGACATATACGGGGCGGAGAGACTTATAGAGATATCCTCGGCCCAAATCTCTGGAGTATCCTACAAAACCATAGGGGAAGAGGGGTTGAACTTCTTAAGGGATATATCCAAAGGTGATGTTAAGGTATCTGTACCTACAACCTTGAACCCTGCAGGTATGGATCTATCTAGATACGAGGAACTTAATTTCCCTAGGGATTTTGTAAAGAAGCAACTGGAGATAATAAAGTGTTTCAAAAAGATGGGTGTTGAAATAGGATGCACCTGTACACCTTATCTATCTGGCAACATCCCCACTTACGGGGATCATATAGCCTGGGCAGAATCCTCTGCCGTATCCTATGCAAATTCTGTTATAGGGGCGAGGACAAACAGGGAAGGGGGCCCATCTGCTTTAGCCTCTGCACTAATTGGAAAAACACCTCTCTATGGATATCACCTAGATGAGAACAGGGTGCCAAGTTATACTGTTGAAGTAGAGGTAGAGTTAGAAGATATATCTGACTATGGGGTTTTAGGATCCTTAGTGGGAAGGATCGTAAAGAACGAAGTCCCATACTTTGTATTTAAAAATGGCATCTCTGGAGATAAGTACAGTAAGTTGAAGGCACTTGGGGCCTCTTTAGCCGCCAGTGGTGGTGTGGCACTCTATCACGTTGAAGGAATAACACCAGAGTGTAGAATGGGCAAAATAGATATAGACGTCATAGAGAGGATAACTGTAACTAAGGAGGATATAGAGGAGGAGTATCATAGATTAAATACCACAGAGGAGAAACCTGATCTCATATGTATAGGGTGTCCACACTGTAGTTTAGAAGAGATAAAAGAGGTTGTAGATTTTATAGTGAAGAACAACATTGGGAGATCGGGATTTAACTGTGACCTCTGGGTATGCACCTCTATACATATCAAGGCTATTGCAGACAGGATGGGCTATACTGAGGTTATTGAGAGGACTGGAGGTAAGGTAGTATGTGACACCTGTATGGTTGTTGCCCCAATTGAGGAGATGGGTTATAAAAATGTTGCCACAAATTCAGGAAAGGCAGCAATATATCTGCCTAATTTCTGTGGTAGTAATGTTATATATGGTAGTACCTCGGAGGTGTTAAAGAGGGGGTTGTGAGTATAACAATAAAAGTTAATATCCCCAAGATAAATAGGAATTCTATTTTTATTTTATTTTTTAACAATTTATCTCATGAACAAAACTATTTATACCAAACAACAACTATTAAGGAATTTTGATAAAATCCAGGTGAAAAAGTAAATTTAGCTGTTATCTCCCGAGATATCTTGAACAGTAGAGAAATAAGATAAAATTTCTGTTAAACCCTTCTTCTTATTTTAATTTATAACTATACATAATCTCTCAAGATGTTTCCTGAACATTAGGATATGATGAAAAAAGGATAGAAAGGAGAGTTATCTGTTTATACTTTAAAAATTTATATTCGGAGTGGATAGGAGTTTTATTTTTTAAATATTCTTTTTCGTAATTTTTTATTTTAATTATTGTTATAATTTATAATATTAGTTACTTTTGTAACATTTATTAAATCACTCCAGTATTTCATATAAGGTATTCCTCTCCTTAGGGATCCTGCCTATCTCCCTAATAATACTTCTTATCTCCTCCACAGATAGACTGACACCGTACTCGGCACCTGCAGCCCTAGAGATGTTCTCCTCTATAAGAGTTCCTCCAAAGTCGTTGGCACCACATCTTAGGGCGACCTGGGCCATCTTCACCCCTAACTTTACCCATGACACCTGGATATTTCTTATAAGATCTTTAAACACTATCCTACTTATTGCGTAGATCTTAAGATCCTCTATACCTGTTGCACCTCTCCTAGCCCTCCCGTTAAGGTATATAGGGGCGAATCTGTGCATGAATGTTAAAGGTACAAACTCTGTAAATCCCCCAGTCTCCTCCTGTACCTCCTTTAATATAAAGAGGTGTTTAACTATATGTCTGTACTCCTCGATGTGACCGTACATTATGGTGCATGTTGTCTTTATTCCCAACTTATGGGCTGTTTTTATTACCTTTATCCATTCCCTTGTGGAGAGTTTAGAGGGACAGAGTTCAGCTCGAATGGTGTCATCTAGTATCTCAGCAGCTGTCCCAGGCATGGTGTTTAATCCCTTCTCCTTCAATATCTTTAATGCCTCCTTTATATTGAGACCTGCATTTTCAGAGGCAAATTTAACCTCCATTGGAGAGAATGCATGGATGTGAATACCTCCGTAAGGTTCAGTAACTCTATGAACTTTTTCCAGTATCTCCCCTTGAAAGTAAGTATCCACCTTGGGATGGAGACCTCCCTGGATACATACCTCTGTACAACCCATCTTTTTTGCCTCTAAGGCTCTCCTAGCTATCTCCTCTATATCTAAAAAGTAAGCTCTTTTATCTCCCATATTCACCCTAAAGGCACAGAATTTACAATCGCCTACACAGATGTTGGTGTAGTTGATATTTCTGTTGACTACGTAAGTTACTACATCTCCCACAATAATTCTTCTGAGATTATCCCCTATCTTTAAAATATCAAATAGATTTTCCTCGTCCCTAAAAAGTTCTAAACACTCTCTCCGTGAGATATCTCTTGTATATAGTTTATCTAAGTCCATGAAATCACCGGTAAAAAAGAGTTAGGTGTTATATATAATAATTTAAGAATTAACGACATAATTTATACTATGGGATTTTAGGATATGTGATATCCCATATTAGATTTTTAAATTGCTTAGAATATTTAAAAGTTATATTTATATTTTTCTATTTGATTTAAATGAGAATTAAATATATATATCAATAATACTAATAATAATATCGGGAGTAATAATAATATTAGGTGAAAAAATGAAGGTTGGTATAGAGTTTGTACCTAACGAGCCGATAGTAAAGATATGCTACTACGTAAAGTTGGCAGAGGATAGTGGATTCCAGTACTGTTGGATCACCGATCACTACAACAACAGGAATGTATATATGACACTAACAGCCATTGCAAGTGTAACAAACAAGATTAAACTGGGACCTGGAGTAACTAATCCCTATATAAGAAACCCTGCCATTACTGCATCTGCGATGGTTACACTGGATGAGTTATCAGGGGGAAGGGCAGTTTTAGGTATAGGGCCAGGTGACAAAGCCACATTTGACGCCTTAGGTATAGAGTGGGTAAAACCAGTATCAACGATCAAGAAGGCTATAGCAGATATAAAGGCTCTTATTAAGGGAGAAAAATTAGAGACAGGTGCTCAGTTGTCTATAAAACCAATATCTGAAATACCAATATATATGGGAGCCCAAGGACCAAAGATGCTTGAAACTGCAGGGATGATCGCAGATGGAGTTCTAATCAATGCATCCAATCCAAAGGACTTTGAGGCGGCAATACCGATAATCAAGAAAGGGGCTGAATCTGCAGGTAGAAATATAGAAGAGATTGACGTTGCAGCATACGCCTGTATGTCAGTGGATAAAAACCCAGAAAAGGCTAAACAGGCTGCAGTTCCAGTGGTAGCATTTATCGCAGCAGGATCTCCTCCAATGGTACTGGAAAGACATGGTATAGACATGGAGAAGGTGGAGAAGATAAGAAACGCCTTAAAGAAAGGAGACTTTGGTACTGCATTCTCTACAGTGGATGACACCATGTTAGAGGCATTCTCCCTATATGGAACTCCTGAGGATGTTGTAGAGAAGATAAAAGGTTTAGCAAAGATGGGAGTTACCCAGGTTGTTGCAGGTTCTCCAATTGGACCTAACAAGGAGAAGAGTATTAAATTGATAGGTAA
>DQVU01000011.1 GCA_015661585.1 Methanothermococcus okinawensis
AAAAATATAAAAATAATAATTATAAATGAGTTCCATCAACAGGAGAATTTAACCTTTTTAGATATTCAGTCATATTCAGGGAAAGGTAGTATAGACAGGATTTTTATACTTTTGAAAAGTGAAATATAAATATTCAAATAATGTGATGTATTTCCTCTGGAATACAAAAGAATTAAATATATGTTATAAAATAAATAAAAAACTAAGTGATAATAAGGTGTATCTATGAACAAGGAGATGATAGTAGATATAATAGAAACCTTTGAGAAGAAGAATGTCGGTATTCAACTATCGGTTGGAGGTCAAAAAACCTTAGAGATCACAGTAAAAGATAAAAAAATAGATATAAATATTATAGATCCTTCAAAGATTGGAGTATTAATAAAGGAGATAGGTTTAAAGTAATCCTATTTCTTTTTTTTACAATATTAAAACACCTAACACCCTAAGGGGTGTATATGTGCTCTATAAGTGGAATTGTTATAAAAGATGATGAAGATTCCAGTATTAGAGACAGATTAAGGGAGCTTCTCATAAATGTTATGAAGATTCTAAAACATAGGGGACCAGATAGTTCTGGAATGATGTTCGACGATGAAGTTGTATACTTCAGGGATTTTGAGGATATTTTATGTTCCAATCTTAGAAGATCCAACAGGCTTGGATTGGGACATAACAGGTTGGCCATCGTAGGTAATGCAAGTCAACCTATCCCCAATGAAGATGAGAGTATATGGGTTATCTGCAACGGAGAGATATACAACTACTACGAACTTATGGAAGATTTAGAAGATAGGCATAACTTCTACAGTGATACTGACAGTGAGATTATAGTGCACTGCTACGAGGAGAGGATACTTCAGGAGTTAGATGGAGAGTACGCATACTGTATATACGACAAGGAGGAGAATAAACTGCTACTAGGTAGGGATACCTTTGGAGTAAAACCACTCTTTTACATAGATACCGAGAGATACTTCGCCTTCGCCTCAGAGAGAAAGGGACTGTGGTATCTACTAAGAAGTATAGATAATCTATCTTTTGAGGAGATATACAACTATCCTGTAGCATCACTCCATCCAAACAGCCATATGATATACGACTTAGACGAAAACAGGTACTACATAGTTAGGAATATACAGAAGATAAGGGCAAATTACTTCAACGAGTATAAAAATGGTGATGACAACAGGGACTACGAGATATGTAAAAGAGAGGTGGAGAGAGCCCTCTGGAATGGGGTGATAAAGAGGGTAAGGGGACTAGATAAGGTAGGGATTGTATTTTCTGGAGGGGTGGATAGTACCCTTGTGGCAAAGATGGCGTCGGAGTACTGTAATGTAATCCTCTATACCACAGGTTTAGAAGGTAGTGAGGATGTGGAGTATGCCGAGAGGGTAGCTGAGGATTTAGGGCTAAAACTTAGAAGGAAGGTAATAGATAAGGAGGAGTACGAGGAGTACCTCCTGAAGGTGGCTTATGCAATAGATGAGATAGATCTGATGAAACTCTCAGTGGGGGTACCGATATACGTGGCATCGGAGATGGCTAAGAGGGATGGAATAAAGGTAGTACTCTCTGGGCAGGGGGCAGATGAACTCTTCGCAGGGTATAAGAGGTATCAGAGGATACTTATCACAAAGGGAGAGGAGGAACTTAAGAGAATACTCTATAAAGATGTGATGAACATCTACAGGATGAACCTCGAAAGAGATGATCACTGTACAATGGCAAACAGTGTGGAGTTGAGAGTGCCCTTCTTAGATAAGAGTGTAGTTGAGGTTGGACTCTCCCTCCCTGTACAGTACAAGGTAAATGAAAAGGAGAGGAAGATAATTCTGAGAGATATTGCCAAGAAGTACATCCCAGAGTATGTTGCCTATAGGCCTAAGAAGGCGGCCCAATATGGCAGTGGCAGTGAGAAGATGATATACGCAGTGGGTAGAAGTTACGGCTACTCGAAGAGAAAAATAGATATGTTCCTCAGGGATGTGATTTTAAAGAGAATGGAGGATATATACACCTAAGTTTTCTTATACATACTATTATAATTATAATCACGGACATTATATAATTTTTTATTATTAATAATTATTATTTTTATTATTCTTTTTAATCACACTACTTTAATGGGAACTAAGGTTTATTGTAATACTCTATTTTTATCAAAAGTTTTTAATGAGGATTGAGACTAATAATAAAAATATCAAAAGTTAATAACTAAAAACCCTTCATTAATAGGGATTCTATGCTATTAAAGAGAAGGATTAACAAAGTTTATACTCTTCTTCCAGTGCTCAGGGTAGGCTAATGAAGATAATATATCCACTCTTTTTTATGCGTTATTTTTTATCTTAAATTTTATTTATTTTTATAAAATCCTACTCATTACCTTTATCAAAATATTATAACTACTGTATCCTTATACTTCTCTCTCCCTTGTATACTAAATATATTACCAACAACCCTCCTACTATATCTAAGATAGAACCTACAGGTAGAATCTGGGCAGGACGGTTTATACCATAGAGATAATGAATAGGTACCCAATACTTCAGGGATATTATATGGGCAATGAGCATCAAGATAACCCCAAGGAGCATCGTTGTAGGTAATAGCCACCTGTGATCTGAGGTTTTTATTACAGGTCTTGCCATATAGGGAGCAGCTATTCCTACAAATGCCATAAGTCCAAGGTAGGGAACTACGGCTCCAACAACAAAAGATGTTAGTAGTAGTATCAATACCCTAACCTTTTTTACATCTAATCCAAAACTCTTGGCGTAAGATTCTCCAAAGAGTAAGGCGTTTAGAGGTTTTATTAAAAATACACTACTTAGTACAAAGATTAGAGTAATCAGGGTAAGAGATGGAAGGTTATTTAGATTGACCCTTGTTAAACTTCCAACTATAAACATATAGTACTCCAGAATAGAGAGTTCCTCCCCATTTGCTATTAGATAGGAACTTATACCTCTAAAGAGATAACTGAAGAGGAGGGCAACGATTAGAACACCATTTACCTCCTTAACCCTAAGTGCTATTATAATAAGGATTATTAGAGATAGTATGCCTCCACACCAACCAGCAACTATCTTCTCATCTATGTTGAAGATAGTGAAGAGGTTTGCAATACTGTCTATAAATATCACCAAGGTAACTGCAAATAACACACCACTGGATATACCTGTGGTGTAAGGAGAGGCTAGTAAATTTCTAAAGAGTGTCTGGAGCATTAAACCACATGCAGATAGGGTTATCCCTACGATAATGGCCCCGAAAATTGGGGGAAAACGTATCTTTTTTAACAGTGTATATTTAAATTTCTTTTCTTCACTTAGAGGAGGTGTATAGAATAGATCCTCTCCAGTGATTTTATGGTATATACTGTTTAATGCAACCTTCGTTTGATATAGGATAAAATCTGTAGTATCCTCCAAGGTAATAGATCTGGCATTTCCCCCGTAGTACATACCTAGTATAACAAGTATTACAACGGAGATAAGTAGGATAAATACTATAAAGTGTCTGTAATACTTCATTATATCCCCATACGTTTTATCTTTAAGTATATCAGTATAGCTATAGGTGCCCCTATTATGGATAGAGGACATAGGAGAGGTAGGTTGTTAGAGGATGTAGGTATTAGAACCCCAGGCCTTGTAAGTATATCTGCAAGTAGTACAAATACGGACCCTAAGAGGGCAGTTGTAGGTATTACATAGAGGTGCTTTGAAGTTCCCACTACCATCCTACTTACTATAGGACACACCATCCCCACGAAGGCAATAGGTCCAGTAAAGGCCACCACAGTTGCAGTTAATATACAGGAGAGTACTATCAACCACCTTCTTAAACTCTTTATATCCACCCCTACACTCTGGGCGTACATCTCACCAAGGAGGTTGGCATCAAGTTTTTTCGACAGTAATATATAAGATATAACAACTACAGGGATGATTATCACAGTCATAATTCGGATCTGATCCCAAGTTAAGTTATTTACAGAACCCATACCCCACATAAGATACCCAGAGAGTTCAGATCTCTCCTCGCCGAGAAAGTCTGCAGTATATACCACTATAGTGGTAAATCCAGAGGCTATGGCACCTATCATAATACCGCTTATCAGTAAGGTTGCAGTCTGTCTAACCACCCTTGCAATGTTGATAACTACAAACATGGT
>DQVU01000205.1 GCA_015661585.1 Methanothermococcus okinawensis
GTATATGATGAGGAAGATGGGTAGTATAAAACCTGCCTTTGATTCTATAGTACTATCAGATAGGAAAACAACACTCCCCCATGGCATGCCCTCTGGAGATGTTGTTAAAAATATAGTGTTGATAGATATTGGAGCAGTTTATAGGGGATACTGTTCGGATATTACAAGGACAGTACTACTGAAGGAAGATAGAAGGTACAGGGAGATCTATCAGTTAGTCAGTGATGTAAAGGAGGAGGTGGAGGATTACCTTAGAGAGGGCACTTCAGTAAGGGAGTTGGACAAGTTGGCAAGGGAATCTATGGGGGAGTATAAGAAATACTTTATACACTCATTGGGACATGGCGTAGGTGTAAATGTCCACGAGGAGCCTTCTATAAGTTCAAAAGCAGAGAAGAACTTAATCTTGAAGAAAAATATGGTGATAACTATTGAACCAGGTATATACCTCGAAGATTTTGGAGTTAGGATAGAGGATCTGTATCTTATAAAGAAGGATGGGTTTAAAAGATTATAATATCTTAGGTCCTAATCAGCAACCTTTTAAGAAAAAACTCATTCCCATCTTAAAGATTAAAAAAATATCTATAATAAAAAGATAATTATGATAAAATAGAAAAATTAAAAAATAACAATAAAAAAGATTTGACAGAAATCTTATCTACTACTCCAGTACTCAATGTAGTCTAAGGGAATAAAGGTTGTATTGTCATTTATCTATCATATTCTTTATTTAGATATTAACAGGGTTTAATATTTCTATTTTTTTATTTAATTTAAATCATTCTTTTTATTATTATTTTTATTCAAGATCTCCATAGTTGTTGTTAATTAAAAAGTTTTTGTTTATTGCTAGAATTTTTATAATAATATATTATAAATAAAATAAAAAAATAAAGGTTATATTGCTGGGTAGATAGAAATTTTCTATTCATTATTTTTTATCTAACAATTACTATTTTACCAAGTTTTGGCCCTTTCTTCAGTGTTCAGGACATTATTTTCATTTTATTTTTATAATATTAAAAACTCCTCTCTAACCCCAACTTTATCATCTCATCAAAGAGACGCCTTGCATCATGAGGTCCTGGGCCTCCCTCTGGATGGTACTGAACACAGAGGATATTCTTATCCTTGGATATCAACCCCTCTACGGTGTTGTCGTTCAGATTGATATTCCACACTGTAATATCCTTAGGTAGTGTTCCACTCCTTGCTGCATAACCATGGTTTTGAGATGTAATATATACCTTATCCCTATTTAGATCCTTTACAGGTTGGTTCCCTCCCCTATGTCCAAACTTCATCTTGTAGGTCTCCCCACCTAAGGCCAAGGTTATTATCTGATGGCCTAAGCAAATACCTGTAAGGGGAACTTTTCCTATAAGAGATTTCACAGTCTTCACAGTTTCCTTAACTGCTACAGGATCTCCAGGGCCGTTGGACACCAGTACAAAATCGGGGTTGTACTTCAGTATCTCCTCTGCAGGTGTGTTGTAGGGTACCTGGATAACTGTACAGTTTCTCTCAAGGAGACACCTGATAATACTTTTCTTGACTCCACAGTCTATGAGGACACACCTAGCAACTTCATTCCCAGCCCTGTGGATAACAACCTCCTTTGTAGATACCAT
Source organism: Methanothermococcus okinawensis (assembly GCA_015661585.1). Taxonomy (GTDB): domain Archaea; phylum AGJL01; class Methanococci; order Methanococcales; family Methanococcaceae; genus Methanofervidicoccus; species Methanofervidicoccus okinawensis_D. Next base: position 1,635 of record DQVU01000205.1, read on the forward strand.
GGGTACGAGATCTATCTCCGAGAGATCCTTATGTTCTTTTGCCAGCTCTATATATCTCTTAATCTCTTTATCGTCTATAGGCTCAGAAGATGTTTTCAAGAAGGCCTTTACAACACCCTTAGATCTGATTTTCCTAGTTATAAACCTGGTATCTACATAGTAGATACCTGGAATATCGTACTCTTTTAAAAAATCATCTAACTCCTTCCCAGTTAGATCCTTTATAACAAAACCTTCCACTTTAATACCATCTGATTCGTACCACCTTTCCTCTACTCCGTAGTTTCCAATAAGGGGATAAGTCATAGTAACAATCTGCCCCTTGTAAGAGGGGTCTGTAAGTACCTCAACGTATCCTGTCATACTTGTGTTAAATACAAGTTCTCCTAAAACCTCCTTTTCAGCACCAAATCCTTTACCTTTCAGTACAGTCCCATCTTCTAATACCAACACTCCATACAAGATCTCACCAATTAACTCATTGTTTTTATCTATTATTTTCATTATATTTAATCTTAATTATAATTAAAATAACCATTCTCATTTCTACTATAATATAACTGTATAATGAATATAGAATCTGTTTCCAGTAGTAAAAATGATAACTATTTAAAAATTCACCCATAAGATAGAAATCAAAAAACTAACAACCTATCTCTTCTTGTTATAGTTAAGACCATCTAAAAGAGAACAACTGATTTTTATCTTCTTCCAAAATTGCCAATGAAGAGTGGAGGAGAAAAAAATCACTACTGCTGATTCAATATACTGATGAAAAATAGAGACGGCAGAGTAATAGAATCTAAAATTGCATAATAAGAGATATCTCATTTAAAATTTATTTATATAAGGGTTATTTAGTATTCTCTCTATATCCCACAGTTCATTTAAAATATTAGAGTTTATATTACACCTTATCAGAGGTATTCTTAAACCTACTGCGATATGTGAGAATGTAGGATTGTTACCTGTTATTAGAGGGTTCAATCCCCTTTCAAGTATGTACTCTATATAGTAGTACAATTCACTTAATGTACTCACTGTATAGGGTTCTACCTTTGAGAAGTCTGCCACCTCATCTATATCCTCTGTAGTTAAAATACCGTCAAATTCTACAGTTTTAGGACTTTCCAAATAATCTAAGTCGGATATTTTTTCGTATATCTTATCATCCTCTACACCTTCCTTTAGTGAGGCACCTACCAGTATTTTAACATCCTCCTCTTCAGACACCTCAGACACTATCTCTTTAAATCTATCCACCTCCTCAAAAATATTTTTACACCTATACCTTCCCTCTATATCTACAACTGTATTTTTATATGTAAAGGAGAGGTGTTCCAATATTTTCCTGTATATATATACCATCTCCTCTATGGATTCAGTCATAGGTATTACTATAAGATCCCTCTCGCCGTCTGAGAGTAGAGGACAACCTACAGTAGGTAACTGGGTGGATAGAGCACCTCCAATATACTTAAATAGGGGTAATTCGAGGGCGTTGGCTGCTGCCTGGGAGACACTTAGGGAAACTCCCATAGTTGTAGCTGTATCCTCTATTGGGGTGCTACATATTATAGAATCCACAAGATCCTGATCTGAGACAGGGTATCCCACGAGTTCCGGTGCTATTATATTCTCAATATCAGATATAACGTAGTCAGGATTTTCCACTGGGAGGATGTGATAACCTATACCAACTGGTGTTAATGTCGTTATCTTAATTCCTATTTTGGAGTTTTTAAAAACCTTCTTTGCAGTGATTCTCTCTATTAGAATCTCTCCATCCACAGAGATCTACCTCTAAGAGTTGTATTAAAAAAAGAGTTAGTCCCTTTTTTTAGGTTTTGCTACTAGGGGTATCTTTCCCTTCTCAAACTCCTCCTTTGCGATATCTAAGGAGGATTCTCTCTCTGTATCTACAGTTAAATAGGCCCCATCTGAGATCTGTAGAGATCTCACTCCAATGAGTCTAGCCTTTTCAAACCTAGTATATTTCATAAAAAACACCAGAGATACTGCTAAACATAATAAAAAATAAAAATGGTGGGACTGCCGAGATTTGAACTCGGGTCGCGCGCCCCCCAGACGCGCAGGATAGACCAGGCTACCCCACA
>DQVU01000060.1 GCA_015661585.1 Methanothermococcus okinawensis
AATTATTATTATGATGATATTTTTCCTTTTCTTTATTGTAATTTTTAATTATTACTTTTATTACTACTGGGAAACTAATACTTAATATTCTTTATTACAACAGTCTTTATTTCAGTCATCTCCTCTATGGCATACTTTACACCTTCCCTTCCTAACCCACTCCTCTTAACACCTCCAAAGGGCATGTTATCCACCCTGAATGTTGGACTGTTATTTATTATCACCCCTCCACACTCCAGTTTATCTACTATCTCAAAAGCTTTATTTATATCCCTTGTAAATACTCCGGCGTGTAATCCATATATGGTACTGTTGCTTATCTCTACAGCCTCATCTATACTCTCCACCCTAACTATGGGCAGTACAGGTCCAAAGATCTCCACATTACACAATATATTGTCAGGGTCTACCTCCATAACCGTTGGATATACTATAGTTCCTTTCCTCTCTCCCCCGTAGAGTAATTTACCCCCTTCATCTAATCCCTGTTTTATAAGATTCTCCACCCTCTCTGCACTTTCAGGTGTGATAAGGGGCCCTACATCTGTCTCCCTCATAAGTGGATTTCCAACTTTCAACTTCTTTGTCTCCCTAATTACTCCCTCTATAAACCTGTCTGCAACCTCCTTCTCAACTAATACCTTACCTACAGATATACATACCTGGCCAGCGTTTAAAAACTTCCCTCTAACTGTGGATTCAACAGCCATATCTATCTGGGCATCCTTGAGTACAATGGTTGGGTTGCTACCTCCTAATTCTAGGGATATCTTTTTAAACCCTGCATTCCTTGTAATAGACTCCCCTACCTCAACACTCCCAGTGAAAGATATCATATTTACCTTTTCGTTTCTTACTATTTCATCTCCAACTACATCTCCTCTACCAGTTAGTAGATGGAAAACACCTAAGGGGACATCTCTCTTTTTAAGTACCTTTTCTATAATCTTAGTTAATTCAACTGCGGACATTGGAGCCTTGGAGGAGGGATGAAGTACTACGACATTACCACCTGCTATGGCGGGGGCTACTTTATGTGCCACTAAGTTTAACGGGAAGTTAAAGGGAGTTATGGCACCGATAAGTCCAATAGGTTCTCTCTTCGTTATTATTATCCCATCTTCCAGGGGTACAGTTTCACCCCTCATTTCCTTGGCGTAGAAGGCTGCAAGTTTAAACACACCTATAGATCTATCCACCTCTATTATGGACTGCCTTATAGGTTTCCCTGCATCTAAGGATATGATCTTTGCGAGTTCTTCCTTCCTCCTTTGGATTTCCCTTGCTATATCCATGAGGATACTATACCTCTTAGAAGGAGACAACTCCTTCATCGCTTCTTTATGCTCCTGGGCTATGGATATAGCCTCCTTAACCTCTCTTCTACTTAAGGACGGTATATATCCTATGACTTCCAAGTTATAAGGGTTGAAAACTTCTAAATCATCCCTAAATATCCACTCACCATTTATAAACATACTTTCACCATACTTGATAGGTATATTAGAAAGGGTGTTGTTATATTTGTTATTATCATTAATAATCTTATAAAAAATTGTAGTATGGGATAAACATGTTTGCAATCCTCAAGATTGGAGGTAGTGTACTCTGTAATAAAGACATCCCTTACTCTATTAAATGGGATAATTTGGAAAGGGTGGCTATGGAGATCAGGGAAGCCATGGATTACTACTTAAAAAGGGAGGAAGAGTTAAAGTTGATACTTATCCATGGAGGAGGTTCCTTTGGCCACCCTGTAGCAAAGAGGTATATTAAAAACGGCAGATTTGAAAATATAGATAGTGGTTTTTGGGAGATTCAGAAAGCCATGAGGAGGTTCAACACCTTGGTAATAGATGCCCTTCATGAGTACGGTATCCCAGGGGTTTCTATACAACCCTCCTCCTTTGTGGCCTTTAGGGGTGAGGAAATTCATTTTGATACCTACGTAATAGAAGGTATGGTGGAGAGGGGGCTGGTACCTGTAATCCATGGGGATATTGTAATATCCAATAGGAAAGATTATAAGATATTCTCTGGAGATCATGCACTACCTTATCTAAGTAAAAAGTTGAAACCAGATATAAGTCTCCACGCCTCTGACGTAGATGGAGTGTTAGATCTAGAGGGCAGGGTTATAAAGTGTATCAACTCAGAGAATATCAGGGAAGTTGTAAAATGTTTAAAGTCTTCTGAAAAGGAAGATGTAACTGGAGGTATGTACCTTAAAGTAATGGAGGCTTATAGAATGGGAGTTAAAATACTAATATTCAACGGCAATAAAAGGGGTAATATATACAGGAGTTTAATAGGAGATTACAGTATAGGGACTAAGATAAATTGAATTGGTTGAAAAGTAAAAACTTCTAAGTGCTTAGGATTCAGATAAATTTTTTATAATCATACTTCCCATCTAATAATATTATAAAAATAAGAATAAAAAAATAAAAAATAAAGGGATAAAAAACTGTTAAACACTAAAAAAACATTTTCCTCTCAGTTTAGTCTCACTAGAACGGATATAGTTATAGAAAATTATTTAAATTATTTTCTAGTGTTTGTTTATAATATAGTCATGAGCAGAACTATTTATACTAAATAACAACCATCGAGAATCTTGAATAAAAAAATAATAGTTATAAGAAGAATAATTAAAATAAAAAGTAAAAAATCTTAAAACAATAACCCAAATAAAGAATAAATAGGGGTGAAAAAGCAAAGTATAACCCTTATTCCCTGGGCTACATTGAATACTGAAGAAGCAGGGTGGGATTTCTGTTAGTCCTTCTTCTTATTTTTTATTTATTGAGTTTAAGATGTTATATGTCTGTCTATAAAAAGCAAATCTTCAATAACTGTTAAACACTAGAAATAATAAGAAAAGAGTTAAAAAAACTTCTGTTGATATTTACAAGATTTATCCTCTCTCCAGTGCTCAGTGTAGCCCAAAGAGTAACAGTAGAATAATCCTCTGTTATTTTTATTTTTATTTTGATATAGGTAATGAGATTTATTCCTTTTTATCGCTTTATCGAAATTTTTAATTTTTATATTATTATTATTTTGGCTGGAAACTAAGGATTTTACAATAATAATTATATCACTACCTTTTTAACAACTTCCCAACTGTCCATATCTATTATATGGATCTCATGGTTTGAGATAGTGTATAGGTACTGGTTAATATAGAGGGATCTTAGAACATCCCCTTTATGGACATCCTCCATCTCCAAGGATATCCTATCTCCCTCTATCCTAAATATATAGCAACTATTTCCTCCAGGAATTACCAATACCTTGTTATCCTTATCCCATAGGAAGGCATGGGGGTTGTAAAGTGTAGGAGACCAGTACTGGGGAAGTACGTACTTATCTACCTCCAGAGGTTTAGTTTTATTCTCCACGTTAAAGAGGGATACCTTCAGCCTTCCATCGTCGTCTTTTCCTACACCGATCAATCTCTTCTCATCTATGGGATGTAGATAGGTTGAATAGCCAGGTATCTTCAACTTTCCAAGGAGTTTTGGATCCTTAGGATCACTTAGATCTATTACAAAGAGGGGATCCTTCTCCCTGTAGGTAACCATATAGGCGATATCCCCCATAAACCTTACTCCGTAGATCCTCTCCCCCTTAGCGAGGCCTGTGAGTTTTCCACATACTTCCAAATCCTTAAGTACATATATGTTGTTGGTGCTTCTATCCCTGTACCTCCAGTAGTCCCCTATTGTAGTAGCAACCCTCAGATACCCCTTATACTCGTCCATGGCGTAGGAGTTTATAAGTCTCCCCGGGACACTGCCACTTTTAACATCGAAGGTGTCTGTATCTATACCCACTATACCTGTTTTCTCAAAGTCCTCCCAATGCCTCTCTAAATACCAGTTGAAATCCTTCTCCAAGGTATTTATCAAGTTTAGAGCCTCCTCTCTTTCCAGAGTCTTTAAATAAATACTTATTACTCTACTAACCTCTAAAAACTTTGCCTCATCACCGAAGTACTGCGAGTTTATTATCTTCCTAAGTAGATCTCTTATATCCCTTGGGAAGTATCTATCTAGATTCTCCTCTATGAACTGTAGGTACAACCTCTTAATGTTAGGCTCTAAATGATAGGCAAGATAAATCCTGTTCTCTGACATATAAACAACTGTACTCCCAGAGCCTGGTA
>DQVU01000031.1 GCA_015661585.1 Methanothermococcus okinawensis
ACTTCAGGAGAGGAGAGAATAAGCAACTTTCTAATATGGCAGTCAAGTTATTCTGAACTTTACTTCTGCGACATCTACTGGCCTAAGTTTAGGAAAATAGATTTTCTCAGGGCAATAAGAGATTATCAGAGGAGGGTAAGGAGATTTGGAAGGTAAAATCAGAGGATAAAGGTGTAGGAGATAATTATCTGGGCATAATTCCTATTCTATAGTTAAGATAAAATTTAAAAACTTTAAGAGCAAGATAATTATATCACCTTGAAGATATTTTCATTATAAACAAAAATTATTTATACTAAAAAACCTTAAATTTCCAGGAAGATTATATACCATTTAGAGAGATTAAAAATAATAAAAATAATCCCTCAGGATGTTTCTGAACACTAAAATATGATGGGAAATTCTAACTTCTCCATATTTTTACCTTATATTATTTTTTATAATAAATAATTTTTATTTTATTATTTTTAACTATCACCTTGATGGGAACCAAGGTTTATTTTTATAAGTAAAGTAGGTATAGAAATAACTTATAAGGATAAAATATATATAATGTATCACAGGAATAGTAAATTACTATTTTAGATTATAGGATGTACTGTAGTAAAGGAAAACTGAGACTATTATATCTATGAAATATCACGAGGAACAAACTATTATATTTATATATAGCAGAAAGAAATCCTTTCTACATCTATAGGTTGATAAAGTTGTAGAATATAGAGAGATAATATCAAACTAATATAACTAACCGCTATTTTTACTATTAAATAAGAGGATGTGGTATCTTGGTGGATATAATATTCTTAGGTGCTGGAGGAGGTAGGTGGGAAACTATATATCAAAATAAGGGCACAGGAGGTTTTAGAATACACACCGAGAAAACACGGTTACATGTAGATCCAGGTCCTGGGACTTTGGTAAGGATGAAAGATTTAAATATAAATCCCTTGGATACTAACATCCTCTTCGTCTCTCACGATCACCCAGATCACTACACAGATGCTGAGATAATAGTAGAGGCCATGACTAAGGGAATGACAAAGAGAAGGGGCCATATTGTAAGTAACATATCAGTTTTGGAGGGTTTTGGTAAGTATGAAAATGCAATCTCTAAGTATCATCAGTCTATGTGTGAGGGAGTCCATATACTAAATCCTGGGGAGTCTGTAAGTATCTACGATGTAAAACTGACAGGTACAAAGACAAAACATGGAGATCCCTTTGGTATCGGTTTAAGAGTTAGTACATACAACGGAGATATTGGATACACTGGAGATACTGAAAAAATAGATACCCTCTCCCAGGATTTCGATGGAGTTAGAGTACTTGTAGCCAACGTTATGAGAGAGAGGGGGAGGAGAATAAGGGGACATCTATGTTCCAACGATTTGATAGATCTCTTGGAGAGCATGGATAAAAAGCCCGAATTAGTAGTTATTAACCACATGGGTTTAAAGATGACAAATGTAATAGGGGAATGTAGATATATCTTGGAGAGTACAGGGGTTAAAACTGTCGCTGCAAAGATTGGATTGAAGGTTTCACTATATAAAGATTTCTACAGTATAATGTATCTTTAGGGTGAGAGTATGAAAAAAATTATAAGTTTAAGGGCAACAAATAGGGAGATTCTAGATTTCTGTAATGAGATATCGAAGATGGATATTAACTGTTCCGTAGAATCAAAGACAGTTTATAGTAAATGCGAGGATATAAACACTTTTAGGATTAAGATATACGGGTACGACAAGGATAAACTTACAGAGAATTATAGAACTGTAAGAGCCTTGATAAACAAGATACATAGAAGATACAACCCAGATCGAAGGGGGTACTACGAGTTTCAACTCTCTGAGTTGAAGTATCCTATAAACAAAAATCTAATAATGGAAACATTGGAAATGTTGAATATTGACTATATATACAACAAAGGTAGTGGTAGTATAAAGTGTAAGTTATCCTATGACGAATTCAACAGAATCTTAGAGGAGTTAAACAGTATAAGTAATGATCCAAGGTTAAATATGATGAAGATAGGTTCAAGACCTGTAAAGAATATAATAATCCTTATCTCCTACTTCACTAAAAAGGATGTAGAAGAGATTGTAGAGGAATGTATTGAGGAGGGTTTCTTTAGGGTAGAGGAGGATGGTACAATACAGTTGAACAGGGATCCAAAACTTATAAAGGAGTACTACTTCAAGAGGGGGGAGAATGAGTGAATACGTAAAGGTGTTAAGTAGAGATGAGAACAGTATTGAGGTTGAGATAGTAAATGAAGATCATTCGCTGTGCAACCTACTTAAGGACATTTTATTAAAAATGGAGGATAAAGTTGTTATGGCTTCATACTGTATAGATCACCCTGTTTTGGATCCTGAAACTGGTAGATATATATCCAATCCAAAGATAACTCTGATAACTAAGGAAGGAGTGGATCCTGTAGAGGTACTCAAGGAGGCACTGAGAGAAATAATAGATCTATGTGATAGATCTTTAAAAGATCTAAGGTAATTTTATATAATATATAATAATAAAAATCATAAAATAAAATTTTATTTAATAAACTATTTTTAATATACTGTTAAAATCAGAAGGGAGGATTGAATGATGATGTCCAACAACTTATATATGGAGTATATGAAAGGAACTACTACTATAGGTCTTATATGTAAGGATGGTGTAGTACTTGCCACTGACAGAAGGGCTACAATGGGCAACCTCGTTGCAGATAAAGAAGCGAAAAAGTTATATAAGATAGACGATTATATAGCCATAACTATAGCAGGTAGTGTTGGAGACGCCCAGGCCCTTGTCAGGTTGATCTCTGCAGAGGCCAAGTTGTACAAACTGAGGACTGGGAGTTATATACCTCCACATTCCTGTGCAGTACTTTTAAGTAATATACTACACAGTAGTAGATATTTCCCTTTTTTAACCCAGTTGTTAGTTGGAGGGTACGACAACTTATACGGTCCAAAACTATTTTCCTTAGATCCCTTAGGTGGAGTGAATGAGGAGTCGTCCTTTACAGCAACAGGTTCAGGTTCTCCAACAGCTCTCGGTGTCTTGGAGAGTGAATATAGAAGAAACTTGTCTGTAAAAAAAGGTAGAGATCTGGCAGTTAGGGCTCTTGTATCAGCCATGGAGAGGGATGCCTACTCGGGTAACGGTATCTCTCTTGGAGTGGTGGACAGGAACGGAGTTAAGATATACTCCGAGAATGAGGTGAATAGGTTAGTGAATAGAGTTAAGAAGAAGAGAAAACACTAAAGTCTTATTTAAAATTAATTATTTTTCACTTAATTTTAGATATTTTTTGTTTTTATTAGAATACTATCTTTTGTTTTTCTTCAATAATAAAAATAAAAATTTTAATTATTTTTAATTTAAAAAAAATTTTGGAGGGTTCGTTTTGTCAGCTGAGGAGTTATTAAAGGAGATAAAGGAATACGTAATAAGGAATTCTCCAGGAAATGCTGTAATTACCGATGTTCAGTTTGAAGGACCAGAAGTGGTGATATACTCCAAGAATCCTGAGATCTTTTCAAACACCTTTATTAAGGAGATCGCAAAAGTGTTTAAGAAGAGGATAGCTGTAAGACCAGATCCCTCTGTTTTAACAGATCCAGAAACTGCCAAGGATAAGATATTGGAGATAGTACCTGAAGATGCCGAGATAACAAACTGTATATTCGATGTAAATACTGGGGAGGTAATTATAGAGTCTAAAAAACCTGGATTGGTTATTGGGAAAGAGGGACGTACCTTGGAGGAGATCAAAAAGGCTATAAAGTGGGCTCCTAAACCTGTTAGAACTCCTCCAATTCCCTCTGAGACTATCAACGCAATAAGGGCTACACTTTACAGGGAGAGAGCAGAGGTTAAGGAGATACTTAGGAAGATAGGGAGGAGGATACACAGGGATGTAAAACTGAAGGGGGACGCCTGGGTGAGGGTATCTTTCTTAGGAGGTGCAAGGGAGGTGGGGAGAACCTGCAACTACCTCCAGACACCAGAG
>DQVU01000066.1 GCA_015661585.1 Methanothermococcus okinawensis
AAAAAGGCATATGTGAAATTGAAGGAAGGATATGACGCTACAGAGGTTGCTGCCAACTTAGGTATCTACTAATTAATCTTTTTAAGGTGATAGGATGGGAAAAAGATTGATATCCCAGAATAGAGGTAGGGGAACTCCAAAATATACCTCTCCTACCCACAAGAGGAGAGGGGAGGTAAAGTACAGGAAATTCGATGAATTGGAGAAAAACGGTAAAATAGTAGGGGTAATAACAGATATACTACATGATCCTGGGAGAAGTGCTCCAGTGGCCACTGTGAAGTTTGACAACGGTGAAGAGAAACTGATGCTAATACCTGAAGGGATGAAGGTAAATGATAAAATAGAATGTGGTGTAAAGGCAGAGATAAAACCTGGAAATGTACTACCAATAGGCCATATACCTGAAGGTATCCCTGTATATAATATCGAAACTATACCTGGAGATGGAGGTAAGTTAGTTAGAGCTGGAGGATGCTACGCATATATAATCGCCCATGACAGCGACAAAACCATGGTAAAACTTCCATCAGGATATATAAAGGCCTTACACCCAATGTGTAGGGCAACCATAGGTGTAGTTGCAGGGGGAGGGAGGAAGGAGAAACCATTTACAAAGGCTGGTAAGAAGTACCACGCCATGAAGGCCAAGGCTATTGTATGGCCAAGGGTAAGGGGAGTTGCAATGAATGCAGTAGATCACCCATTCGGTGGAGGTAGGCATCAACATGTTGGTAAACCTACAACGATCTCGAGAAATGCACCTCCAGGTAGAAAGGTTGGACATATCGCCGCTAGGAGAACTGGGAGAAGGAGGTAAAAAATAATATAAAATGGTGAAAACATGGCTAGGAAATCTGGAGGAAGAAGGGCGAGGAAGAAAAAACAGGAAACTTTAATAAGGAGAGGGGAATTTAGATATAGAGGATATACCTTAGATGAACTTCTAAAGATGCCACTGAAAAAATTCGCAGAACTCCTCCCAGCTAGACAGAGGAGGAGTTTGTTAAGGAGTTTAGCTAGGGGTGTCAATCCAAAGCATAGGAAGTTGCTGAAGAAGATTAGAAGGGCGAGGAGATTGTTGAATAGGGGCAAAGAACCTAAGATAATAAGAACTCACTGTAGGGACTTTATAATTATTCCAGAGATGGTAGGGCTAACCTTTGGTGTGTATAATGGGCAGGAGTTTAAAGAAGTAAAAATAGTACCAGAAGCTATTGGAAGATACTTGGGAGAGTTTTCCCTAACGAGGAAGATTGTTAAACATGGTGCTCCAGGGGTAGGTGCTACCAGAGGATCCATGTTCGTACCTATTAAGTAATATTATTATCATTTTTCTTTATATTATTTTAATCTTAGTTCTTATCAAAGTAATAGTTATTTTTTATTTAAAAAGCCTACTCTTAAACCATCTCTTATTACCAATGGAGTTAGATCCTCTTTTAATACCTCTCAAATCATCTCAAAGAGTTCCCCATAGGTAACCTTTTTATCTGTTTTAACCAATTTAGGAACTCTTCCCACTTTACCTGCATACTCTCCAACAACTACAAAGACTCCATCAATACCTTCAATACACTCTGCCCTCTCCAACGACCTATTTATAGCCTCCTCTGGAGGACCAACTGCAAAGTTTCCTATACTGGTGGCAGCCCCATCTGCAATACTACTCTCCTCTGCAAAGACTACTACTGCATCTGCATTTCCAAAACTTACAGAGTGACCCACAGTTCCAGAGGAGGTACATACACCGTAACCATCAATTGCCCTATCTCTATCTATTTTAAATCCAATCTCACTGGAAATTGGTGAATTTCCAGCGTATAGTCCCACAACAACATCCTCAGTGGACTTCAGTGCTATATCTCCCCCGTTGTTGGAGATAATATTTCTACATCCGTAGTTAGAAACATCCTCGACGATTATCTGGCTGATAGACCCTGCAACTGCCGCCATAGGACCAACATCTGCATTCTCTCCAGATCTTGCCATAAGTTTCACAATTCTTGGAGCATCCTCTTCAACTTCTAAAGGTTCATAACTTGTTAAAAACTCTGGACGTCTCGCTATATAGTTTTCAAGGAGTAGTCTTTCCCTAAGGAGCACACCCTTGGCTATCTCGATGTATACCATACACTCAGTTTTTATCATTATATTGGATTCCTTAATAGAAATTTTTTTTTAAACTTGAACATAACTCCCCCTTTTATCTTTTTAAGTATTTACATACTCTTTCAAACATCAGATCTGTAGGATCCTCCAAATTGATACTGTTATTCCTCTTTCCAATGTTATCCTCTATATAACTTACAATCTCCTTAATAGATAGTAGATGTACCATTCTACCCCTTTCTATTAGATAGTTATCTACACCAAGAATACGTTCAGGATAACATGAGACAGTAGGTACTCCTATAACTGCAGCCTCCCTATTCATGGTACCTCCCGCACCAACCATGGCATCAGCATGGTAGAGTAGAGATATAGTATCTACAACCTCAGGTATGGTAACCCCTAGGAGTGTATATGTCCTCTTCTGTTTCTCACTCCTTGGAAATACTACGATATTACAGTCCATACTCCTCCTCAACTCCCTAATTATATAGGGCAGTATATCTCTTTTACCGTTGCAGTAGGAGGAATTTGGGCAGGGCCTCATCACTATAAGGGGAAGATCTCTACTTAGCCCCATTTTCTCTACTATCTCTCTATCCAACGGTAGTACGTTGTTCAACCTGGAGTTAACATGTGCCACCTCACAGGTACCCTCAAAGGTTAAAAAATTTCTACCCCCCTGCCTCCTTAAAAGATACCTGTTGGTACCCTGAGGAGAGATAATCTCATCTACTATAGGTAAAGTTAGTCTATTCTGAGCCTCTGCATATTCGTTATCTACTACAAATATAGAGGGGATATTTAAACCAAATGCCACCCTTGGAAGTTCAACTGAGTGTTTTGCAATAGCTACCTGGGGTTTATTCTTCAGTACTATCTTCGTCAGTTTGATAATTCTCTCTGCAGAGTTTATAAGTTTCTCCTCCAATCTTTCCCCATGGGACCCTACCAATATAGGATGGGAGTTATAACTGTAGAGTTTAACTATAGATTCAAGGTTTTTAAATCTCCTATAGGTTATAAAATACTCGATCCCTTCCCTTTCAAACCTCCTTATAAGTTGGGAAAAATAGTGAACATGAGGCGAATTTGTAAAATCTATCCATACGTCCATCATATCACCAGGGATTATAATATGATGATAGTATGATGGTATTAAAATTATTATTATAATAAAAATAATAATATTCTAAATTAAAAATTATAGTCAAACATTAATAAGAGGTAAAATAATAAAATTATTAAAAAAATAAAAAGGAAAACTCTTCTATTCTTCCTTTTCTATTTTTTTATTTTTTAATTATTTTTCAAGACTATAATCGGCAATAATGAAAATTTTACTTTATCCTGTAGGATCCCCCTGAAAGGTATAAAACTACTTTATTTAACTCCCTACTGTATTCCTCAACAGATATGTTCTCTGGATAGACAACACTTTTACTGTATACAGTTACCTTCATAGGAATGTTGGATTGTAGAACTATACTGCTGTTTCTTATATAGATATCACATTTCATGTAGTTGTTTATCCATTTAGAGTAATCTCTAAATGAACAGATCCAGGTGTAGTTATCTTCCCAATGGTAGAGTATACTGTAGTTGTACTCAACTATATCTCCTATATAGACACCAGGTATCTCCTCCTCTGGAGGTATATAGCATTCCTTTATAAAGGGCACTCCGTATAAATCCTCAAATATACCAGGTATCTTCAATATAGTGATGTTATTTTCTATAGTAGGTTCTCCCTTTCCAGGTATTACTATATATTCTACCTTATTCCCTATATTTAACTTCCACTTTAACTCTCTATTATCCTTTCCAAGTATTGCATCTAAGAGACACCTATCATTTGAAGGTAACAACAACCCATTTACTCCCTTGGTTAAGGCGTTGCCGTAGTTCTTTACAAACCAGTGGTTAAAGTATTTGTATTTATCTTCATTTAATTTAGAATCTAAGGTTAAAGGTACAGGCTCTCCCTGATAATACCAGAGGGAGATTCCACCATCTCTATCTGTACTAGGTTCATCCTTTATATAGTCATAGTACTCGTTTTCAGAGGTTACCTCCTTTCTCCAGTATCCCATTTTAACAGTCCCTATGTATGATACAGTTTCTGGGTAGAAATCTCCTACAGGATCATTTTTAAAGGTTTCAGGTGCCTTATAGACGTATATACTTGGGTAATAGCCCATAGATAGGATATCTAGATCTCTAGTGTAGTATTCTCTCTCAACGGGATTTACATAGGTGTGGAAGTAGGTATTCTTAAACCTTTTCTTAAACCAGTAGTCGTTAAGTAATTCTTCCAACTCATCCCTACCTACATCACTCTTCTCGATAACATCTAAAAGTTCATCACCTGTGGAGATGTAGGTAATGTTTATATTTAGGAGTTTTGAAAGTGTTTTTAAATGTTTTATCTTTTTATTTATAAATCCATCATCCCTCCAATCCACCTTCAATTTACGCCCTGCCACCTCTATTATATAATCCCCCTTATCATCCAATACAGCCTTTTGCACAGCCACACCTGTTATAAGGGTGTGTCTGTACCTGGGAGGTACTTTATTTATATAGGCAAATGTTCCGTTGTTCTCAGATACGTAATACCCTACAAAGTCCAGTATCTCCTTACTGTTTGGATCGATGTTGTAGGTTATAAGTACCTTCTTAGGTTTGATCTCGAATATACATTTTTCTTTATCTATCAGTTTTATGCTGATGTTGGATGAAGGCTTATTGTTAATAATATATTTGGTGTTGTTCACAGGTTTTGGTGGATGATATATCAATGCCCCATCGTTATCGCGATAAACATATTTAAGGATGGGAGATGTCATAGAATCCTCAGTATAGACTATTGTACTGTCTCCCACATCTACAAGGACATATCCTTCATAATCAGGAATCTTCTCTGGACTAACCCTGCTGATATTGAGTTTATTAAGTATCCAACCCTTTCTTTTTATGTTATATCTTTCGTCTATGTAGAAAATAACTATATCATTGTTGTTCAGATAGTGGTTCAACTCATCTTCACTGCTAATAGAGGAGAGAGGGACGTAGTGGACAGGTATTGTTGAGATCCATTTATACTCTATATCCATGGCATCACAACTTAAAAGTAGGATAGAAGTAATAAAAATTAGGATAGAGAGACATCTGATAGACATTTACCATCACCTTCGAAGTTTGAGAGATCCTGAATATTCAGTTTGAGAAATGTGGATATACAAGAACCTAAGAATTATTATTATGATGATATTTTTCCTTTTCTTTATTGT
>DQVU01000062.1 GCA_015661585.1 Methanothermococcus okinawensis
AACTCCTATCATTCCAAATACAAAATTTTAAAATAAAATTGGAGGGGAATAATTCTCTGAATATCTTTTAATACAATTCTATACTAAACAGCAAGCATCCAGGATTCTAATAAAAAATAATAAAAAGAATAATTAAAATCAGAAAATAAAAACATCTATACCTAAATAAATATATAACCCTCATCCTCTGGACTACATGATGTACTGGAAAAACAGGATAGGCTTTTATTAATTCATCTTCTTAAGAGTTTTTTTTCTCTTTTTTGTTTTCTTTTAACTATTTTTTTACTTTAATTATTTTTAATAAATTAATTTAAAATTTTATACTATGATTACTACTTTGATGGAAACTAAGGTTAAAAATTAAAATATTATGTGTCTGACTATGTTATTTTTGTAGATTTCTGTTATATTATATATTATTCTTTATAATCATTATCATTACTTTTTAAAAGTATGTTGTCTCCAACTTCAACATCTATAAACTGAGCTACAGGAGAACACTTAGCCTTAAATATATAATATACAGGCTTGTCAATAGAGTACTCAGTTAAACTCTCAAAGTTACCCATTCCCTTGGCTATAATTATATCTGCCCTCTTAAACTCCTTTAAGAACTCCTCAGAGGATTCCTCCAAATTAACACCTATAACATCACACCCTGTTGTTACTACCTTCACCACTTTATCAAGACCTACGTATCTCGCATCCTCTAAGGTGGCGTCGTTCAATATAGGACCTCCCTTTACAGAGGCCACAACCTCACAGTAGCCCTTCAACTCTTCAAGAAGTATCTTATCAAATAGTATCTCACCTGCGTTATCACATATGTAGAGTATCCTATCGTATTCCCTTAGATCCTGAAGTAGTTCCCTACTATGGTCGATCTTTAAATCTCCCTCTAATGTCTCCTTTAACTTCCTGTCTATATCTACATCTGTGCTGTAAGGTCCAAAGTCTATTACATTCCCTGCTATGGCTAATTTTACCTTATGCCTTAACCTCTCCAAGGGAGGTTTATAGTTATATTTTTTTAAACTCTCCTCTATACTCTTTATATATCTCATAGCCAACTTATTCGCCCTATCTTTTAGATACCTGTAAGGATCCTTATTACCACTTATCTTCTTGAGATATCTATGCACCTCAGTCCCCATCCAGGCTGGAACAGCGTCAGGACTATAAACCTCCTTTATACATGAGAGGGTGGAACTTATCAATTTAAACTGTACTTCCTCCTCCTTAGATATCTCTTTAACAGCATCTACAACCTGTCTTACAATACATATGGCACACTCTGGTTTAATCTTCAAAGAACCACCCTTTAATTTTTATACCTCTCTAAAGAGGGAGATAGACAAAGATTTACCTAAATATACTGCCAATATACATCCTACAACATTTAAGAGGATATTTAACACCATCTTACCAATAAAACCCTTTTCCAGTAGGAAGAGATTCTCATAACTGAATGTGGAGAAGGTAGATAAAGCTCCACAGAATCCTGTAACGATAAGAAGTCTATAATGAGGGTAGATCTCATTTAAAGGTGAGTACAGAAAGAACCCCATTATAAAACTACCTATTATATTAACTCCGAAGGTTCCTAGGGGCATTTCAAATGCAGGAGGTGTAGTATTACTTAATATATACCTAAATACTGCTCCCAGGAACCCTCCAAACCCAATTATAAATATCTCTTTTAGATTTTGAGATAACTCCAGCATGATACTGACACCAAATACTTAATAAGTCCTTCCCACTGTGATGTACTTTTTCCCCTTGTATTCCGTTATTCCAAGGATGGAAGCCTCTATCTTCTCCTCGAAATCTTCTCTGTATATCCTTTCACTGTATGGTATTAACACTATCCCTTTCTTCTCCTTAAGTGTCTCCTTAACTCTACCTGCTATCTCTTCTATTGAGATATCTTCATTATAATCAATAAAAGTAATATATTTCTCCATCTTCTCTTTAGCCTTTTTTCTCATGTTATCCTTTATCCTCTCTAGGAGATCCATTATTTCATCCCTAATTTTATCCTCCTCCACCTGATACCTCTCCCCAGTATCCCTCCTGTAGATGGTAAGTACCTTATTCTCTACATCCTTTGGACCTACCTCTATCCTAACTGGCACTCCTCTAAGTTCCCAGTCGTTGAACTTCCTCCCAGGTCTGATATCTCTGTCGTCTATCTTTACCCTAACTCCTGCCTCCTTCAACAGGTTGTACAACTCTCGACTTTTATCATTTACCATCTCCTTCTTCCCCTTAAACAGTAGAGGTATTATAATCACCTGGATTGGGGCGACGTTGGGAGGTAAAATGAGCCCCTTCTCGTCCCCATGGATGGCTATAATTGAGGCTATTGCCCTGTCAGATATTCCATAACATGTCTGATAGACATAATCCTTCCCTCCCTCCAAGGTTTCAAACTCTAAATCAAAAGTCCTTGAGAAGTTCTGTCCCAAGTTATGGACGGTACCTATCTGTATCACCCTACCATCTGGGAATACAGTATCGAAGGCAACTGTATATTCAGCACCTGGGAACTTATCCCATTCTGGTCTCCTAGATACAATAACTGGAATACCTAACTCGTGGAAAAACTTTTTATATATCTCTATGGCCTCTTTAACCTGATCTTCAGCCTCCTCCATTGTTGCATGGGCGGTATGTGCCTCCTTGAATGTCATTATCTCTCTCAACCTTATAAGGGGTCTCGTATGCTTTGTCTCGTATCTGAAGGTATTTACAACCTGGAATATCTTTATAGGTAAATCCTTATGTACCTTTATCCAGAGTTTCATCATGTAGTATATAGGTGTTTCAGATGTTGGCCTCAGTGCAAGTTTTACCTCTAGGGGCTTTTTACCTCCATGGGTTACCCAGAATACCTCATTTTCAAATCCCTTTATATGTTCCCCCTCCTTAGCAAGGAGATCCTCTGGAATAAGTAGGGGAAAGAGAACCTCCTCATGTCCCTTTTCTTCTAACAGTCTCCTCAATATATCGAAGGTGTATCTTCTAATTTTAAATCCATAAGGTAGATAAACACCACAGCCCTTTATAGGGTATCTAACATCGTATATTTCAGCCCTCTCTAGTATCTCACTGTACCACTCTGAGAAGTTCTCCACGTTATCACCTTTGTCATTCTCTACGGGGTTAAGTAAATATTAATTTTGATATTTATAATATAATATTATAAAAAATCACTGGAAAAGTAGGGAACATTATGAACCCTAACCATAGGAAAAGGGATTTGCAGATATTCAGGATAAGATGTAGAGATGAAAAGAAGTTGTAATAAAAGAATACTTATTATCCTTAGATATACGGCAACTTGGTGTAATTTTCTACGAACCTGTTACTAGAGAACTTCCATCAATGGGAAAAGTGTTTTTTGAGAGAATCTCCTACTAAATAAACCAACAATATTGAACTTCATTAAAGATTAGAACCTTGAAAACACAAATCCATATTTATTTTAATAAATCGTTATATCTCTCTTCTGTCAGATAAATTTTCTAATTTGTTCCATCTAAATACTACGGAGAAGTTAAAAGGATGTATTTTCTACTCCTCTTCTTAATAGATTCGACAACCTAAAGGTTTAACACTTATTAACCGAAAACTTTATATATATGTTTGTTATATCTAATGATGAATTTGAGCGCAGGGGTTGTCGAGCCTGGCCAAAGACGCAGGACTTAAGATCCTGTCCCATAGGGGTTCGGGGGTTCAAATCCCCCCCCCTGCACCATTTTTTTATTTTCGGTAATTATATCGATTAATTTATATATATTATTATATAGTTTTTTATTACTTTTTTATACTATTAACGAGTTAAAAATTAAGTATAGCTCCTTAGGTGAAGGTATGACCAGATGGATTGCATACAAAATTAAACCAGAGGAGTTTTTGGAGAGTGAAATAGTAGGTAACACTCTAATAATAGAGGGTAAAAGGATACACCGTGTTAGAGTATTGGGGGAGGTAAAGAGAATTTCTGAAACCTCTATACTTACCTTTGAATTAGAAGGAGATGTAACTGTTAAGGACTTTGAAAAGAAAGGAAAAGATATTAAAGAGAAAGATCTTGTAGATGTAATTGGAAAGGTGGGTTACTTTGAGGGCTCTCCTTATATTTCTTTAGAACTCTATAAGATAAGGAACGAGAACAAAGAGAAATGGAGAGAGTTGAGAGATCTTGAGATCGAAATAACAAGGAAGTATATAGAGGACGAAGGTGAAAAAATCCCCGAAGATTACAGTGAAGGTTATGGAGAGGATCTTATAACTGAGGAGATACTGGAGGACGTGTATAGGGAAGGAGTTGATAAGAAAGATATAGTTTTGAAGGTAATAAAGGATAGGGGATCTGTAGAATATGAGGAGTTATTGAAGATAGTTAAAATAGATGAATATGAACTTGATAAGATCCTAGAGGAACTACTGGAAGAGGGTTATATATATGAACCTAAGGCTGGAATTTATAAAGCAGTTTAAATAAATAATAACACTGTGATAGAATGAAAAGGAGATATATAGTAGTAGGAATATTTTTTCTACTGATTATACTACTATTATTAATCGCCATTGGAACAGCTATCCTCTTTATAAGTATCGGTGAAATTTCAGTAGGTAATATTGCAAGGATAGATATAGACGGTATAATAATACTTTACCCCGAGGACACCTATCTCTTCAGGGAGGAGATAAGTGTCGAGGATTATATAGAGGCCTTGGATAGGGCAGAAAAGGATCCTAACATCAAAGCTATAATCTTGAGGGTAAATAGTCCTGGAGGAGAGGTTATAGCAAGTGAGAAACTTGCAAGAAAGATTAAAGAAGTATCAGAAAAGAAACCTGTAGTAGCCTACGTTGAAACCATAGGTACCTCAGGGGCCTACATGGCAATAGCACCTGCAACCTGTATAGTGGCAGAGAAACATTCTATTGTTGGTAGTATCGGGGTTAGGATGGATGTGATCCAGTACTACGAACTTATGAAAAAACTTGGTGTAAATGTAACTGTAATAAAGGCTGGGGAGTATAAAGATATCTGCTCCCCCTACAGACCTATGACACCAGAGGAGAAGGAATATCTAGAAGATATAATAGAGGAGATTTATATAGATTTTGTTAGATGGGTCGCAGAGAACAGAAACATGACAGTTGAGGAGACACTGAAAGTTGCAAATGGTAGAATATACTCTGGACACGAAGCTAAAAAAGTTGGTCTTGTAGACTACGTAGGAACTGAAGAGGATGCAGTAGAGATAGCCCAGAGGTTGGCAAATATATCCCATCCAGTGGTTGTAGATTACACACCTTATAAATATACTGGATTCTTTAACTTAATGTCAAGGTTGGCATACAGTTTAGGTTATGGGATAGGGAGAGGTTTCAGTGAGAGATGGATAGAGACACATGCATTTTACCCTCCTAACATAACCTAATAGAAATTATTATAATAAGAAGAAGAATTAAAATCAGAAAAAATAAATAAATATTAAACTGTTAAACCTAAATGAGGAATAAATGCAGGTGAAAAAGTAAAATATAGATCTTATTCCTCTGGACTCCAGTATGTACTGGAGAGACAGTGTAGGATTTTCCTTAACCCTCCTTCTTCTTAAGAGTTTTTGCCTTTTCTGTTATTTCTTTATCTTTTTACTATAATTATTTTTATTTATAGTTTATAACGTTATGTTC
>DQVU01000094.1 GCA_015661585.1 Methanothermococcus okinawensis
AAGTTAAGGGGGGAAAGTATCGATCCTCGGGATGTGGATCTTATACTTAGAAAGTTTAAAAATAATGGGGTTACAGTTTCCATAGGTGTAGGTTAGTGTTGAGACAGTACCTCTAAAATATTTTTTAGTCCCTCTTTACTGTCTATCACCTGGGCCCTAACCTCCCTTAGTATCCTCTGGATGGTAAATTTTTTATTTCTCTCGTATCTGTGGGCGATCCTTAGGAGGGGACAGGTGTATTTCTGTTTTATCTCTATACCTACACTTTCCAATATCTCCCTACACTGGTTCTTAGTTAGGGAGAGGAAGGATGGCATGTTTATTCTTATTATATCATCCTCTTTTACGATAGACAGGTAGCCAGTTGATAACATGTCTCCATATATTATATACTTAATACCCTCCTCCCTGGCGTAGTTTAGAATACACTCCTCTATCCTCTTGTGGCATCTACCACAGGGATGATATCTTCCCTCCAATGTACCTAACTTTATATCCTCAAGATCCACCTCTACAAATCTATGGGTTATTCCCAACTTCTCCACTAAATGGGATATCCTATCCTTATCCTCCTTCTCCATTATAACCGGTGAGTAGATAGTAACACCTACTACATGGAAGATCTTCTTCGAGATTATAGCAGATGCAGTGCTATCTACACCTCCACTGAACGCCACAACAGTTCTCTCCTTTTCACCGTTATCCTCCTCAAGTATATACTTTAGAAATTTTTTAAAATCCCTACTAAGTGATAGGAGCAACTTTAACTTATTGTAGATTTGGGGCTCTAATACTCCACTACTGTAGAGGTTCTCTAAGTTTTTCATTGAGGTTTTTAATCTGATATCTCTTACCTCTGGATACATAGATATCATCCTTAATATAAAAAAATAAAAATTTCAACATTTCCCATCAAAGTGATAGTTAAAAAATAATAATAATTTTATAAATAAAAACAATAAAAATCCTAAGGAAAAATTATCAATAAAATGAATAAAATCATTAAATACCTCAAAATATTTTCTAAACACTGATATAAAGATTAGGAGATCCCTATAGTAATATAAACAGTTGTATAAAAAATATTCAGGGATCATTTCCCCAATCTTCTTTTAAGATCTTGTATTTGGATTTTTTATTTTTAAAACATTTTCTTTATTTTTTATCTTATTATTTTAAATTATTTTTAATTATTTTTTTAACATCACTTTGAAGGGAACTATGGGTATTATTTTATTTATAATTTAGTTTAAACTGTTATATGCTCCACTATAATTATAAACAGGAAATTTTTCTCTCTTTTTTGTTATTATAATTGTTTATCGGTATTTAAAAAATCATTCACTTTCCAACTCCTCCTTTAACTCAAGGGCCTTCTTTATCCATCCATCTTCGAATGGTCTCTCAGATGCTATCATAACTATACTTTTTCCGTAGAATGTCTTCCTAATTCTCATACCCTCTGGAAATACCCTGTTCATGAAGTCTAAAACCTTAGATATGAACTCCTCCTCTGCATCGTATATAACCATATCCAGATCTATAGGGGTATCTGTAACAATCTCAAACCTTGAAGGCTGATCTAAGATGTTCAATTTCTGTAGTAACTGGGGGGCGTAGGTTTCATCCTCTATCTTCAACCTTGTAATTGTTTTATCTCCCTCCCTTTTACTTTCCTCCACAGTTGCAACATCTCTAAGTTTTACAGGTTTGGAGGTAGATTTTGGAAGGACGCCGATAATAAAGTAAGGGTCCTTTTCTCTACATATCATAACTACCTTAATCAGAGATTTACCGATAACTACATCCATCAGGGCACTTTGAATAATCCTATGGTATATCTCCCGCCCTGCTTTATCCTCACAGTCTATATATATCTTGGCCATATTTCTTCCTCAGAAATTTCTCTAAGATTCTAACATTTACTGATTACCCTTTATTGATGAAGATTATTTAAAACTTTTTATCACTGAAATATCCACTCACCGAAAAAGATATATATCAGTAAAAAATACTTCTCATGATGCACATCGAAAAATATTACACTAAACTATTTTATGGAGGCTAAGAGTGTGAAGGTAACCTCCCACAGGTTGGTACCTAAACATGAAATTATGTCTGAGGAAGAGGTACAGGACTTATTGAAAAAGTATAACATTAAAATACAGCAGTTACCTAAGATATTTGACACCGATCCAGTTGTTGAGGAGATAGGGGCAAAACCTGGGGATGTTATTAAAATAACGAGGGAGAGCCCTACAGCTGGAAAGAGTGTATATTACAGGTTGGTTATTAAAAAGACAGTATAACTTTTTATTATTTTTTATGTTTATGATAATCATTATACTAAAATTATTATCGATATGGGGAGAACTATGGAAACCCAAGTAATAGTAGATTCCTTTTTTAAAGAGAACAACTTAGTAAAGCATCAGATAGAATCTTTCAACAGATTTTTAGATTACAAACTACAGAAGATAATAGATGAGGTAGGATACATAGAGACTGAAATTAAAGGTGGGTATAAGGTAAAACTTGGGAAGATCAGGGTAGGAAAACCAATAAATAAGGAGGCAGATGGTTCCATTAGAAAGATAACTCCTATGGAGGCTAGAATAAGGAACCTATCATACTCAGCTCCAGTATATCTAGAGATGACACCTATTGTCGGAGAAGGAGAGGAAGAGGAGGTTGCCGGTGAAACTGTAGAGGTGTATATAGGGGAACTACCTATAATGCTTGGATCTAAGGCCTGCTACCTCTACGGAAAAAGTAGAGAGGAGTTAATAGAGATGGGAGAAGATCCAGATGATCCCTTTGGCTATTTTATAATAAACGGTTCAGAAAGGGTACTAGTAGCCCAGGAGGATCTTGTCCAAAACAGGATCCTATGTGAGAAGACTGAGAGAAACAACAAGATGGTTTATGTTGCCAAGGTGTTTTCAACGAGACATGGGTTCAGGGCTCTATGTACTGTTGAGAAACATGAAGATGGTAAGTTAAATGTAACCTTCCCAGGGCTCCCTGGAAGTATCCCCCTTGTTATACTTATGAAGGCACTTGGGGCGGAGAGTGACAGTGATATTATAAACATGATCTCTGACGATCAAAGGGTAGTTATGCAGTTGATCGCCAATATACTAGAGATCAGGGAGGAGCACAACATAGTTACTCAGCAGGACGCCTTGGAGTATATTGGAAAGAAGGTGGCTCCTGGGCAGCCAAGGGATTACAGACTTAAGAGGGCGGAGACTGTACTCTGCAACTACCTACTGCCACATATGGGTGTTAGGAAGGAGGACTTTATTAGAAAATGTGCCTTCTTGGGGAGGATGGCTAGAAACGCTATAGAGTTATACCTAGGTCTCAGGGTTGAGGATGACAAGGATCACTATGGAAATAAAAGGTTGAAACTTGCAGGGGAGTTGATGGAGGATCTATTTAGGTACTCCTTCAACCAGTTAGTTAAGGATATAAGGTATCAGTTGGAGAGGCAGGTCCTTAGGAACAGATCTCCGTCTATACAGTCTGCAGTAAGGAGTGACGTTTTAACTGAGAGGATAAGGCATGCAATGGCAACAGGGAACTGGGTAGGAGGTAGAACTGGAGTAAGTCAGTTGTTAGATAGGACAAGTTATCTCTCCACACTATCCCAACTGAGGAGGGTAGTATCTCCACTCTCCAGATCTCAGCCACACTTCGAGGCAAGGGATCTCCACGCTACCCAGTGGGGTAAGATATGTCCCTCTGAAACACCCGAGGGTCCAAACTGTGGGCTTGTCAAGAACCTTGCCATAATGTGTAAGGTTACCACAGATGAGAAGGACGGAGAGAAGAGGGTACTGGAGGTTTTAAAAGGTATCTCTATAAACCCAGTTAGGGATTTCCTAACACCTCCTAACACCTAAAGGATTGTGAAGTATAAAATACCTTAAGGTGAAATCCTTGAAAAAGGAGGTAAATCTCTATATCAACGGGAAGTTAATAGGTACTGTAGATAACCCAGAGGAGGTTGTAAGATACCTGAGGGAGAAGAGGAGAAAGGGGGAGTTATCACCGTACACCTCAATATCCTACAACGAGGAGAGTAACGACATCCATATCTCCACAGATGGAGGTAGGATTATAAGGCCCCTTATCGTTGTAGAGAACGGTAAGCCTAAATTAACTGAGGAACATATCGAGAAGTTGAAGAGAGGGGAGATAACATTTTCAGATCTAGTTAAGGAAGGGGTTATAGAGTACTTAGACGCTGAAGAGGAGGAAAATGCCTATATTGCAGTGTACGAGGATGAACTAACTGAAGAGCATACCCATTTAGAGATAGATCCAATGTCCATATTAGGGGTAGGTGCAGGTGTGGCACCGTACCCTGAGCACAACTCTGCACCGAGAATCACCATGGCTGCTGCAATGGCAAAGCAGTCCATAGGTTTCCCAATGTCCAACATAAGACAGAGGATGGATACAAAGGGCCACCTCCTTCACTATCCACAGATACCAATTGTAAAGACGAAACACCAGGATATCTTAGGATTCGATAAGAGACCTGCTGGACAGAACTTCATCGTAGCCATTATGAGTTATGAAGGGTACAACATGGAGGATGCATTTATATTGAACAAAGCATCTATCGACAGAGGTTTAGGTAGAAGTACCTTCTTTAGATGCTACGAAGGTTACGAGAAGAGATACCCTGGAGGACAGATGGACAGATTTGAAATACCTGAGAGGGGCGTTAGGGGATACAGATCAGAGGAGGCCTATAAAGCCCTGGGAGAGGATGGAATAGCAGAGGTTGAGGCAGAGGTAGAATCTGGAGATGTGATAATTGGAAAGACATCTCCACCAAGGTTCTTAGAGGAGCAGGATATATCCCTTAGAACGAAATCCCAGAGAAGGGACACCTC
>DQVU01000088.1 GCA_015661585.1 Methanothermococcus okinawensis
TACCTTCTGGCGATGGGAACCATAGAGCAGGGGGGAGAGGGGTGTGTATGTCCTGCATCAGTTCTCCTTCGGCGACTTTTAAGGCACCTCATATTGAAAAGGGATGAAGTTGTAATTATGGATATGGAGGCAGGTATTGAACACCTGGGGAGGAAAACCACAGAGAACGTCGATATGATGCTCGTTGTGGTGGAGCCCTCTAAGAAGGCTATTTTAACTGCCAAGAGGATAAAGAAGTTAGCCGAAGATCTAGGTATTCCAAGGATTTACGCCGTTGTGAATAAGGTAAAGGAGGATATGGACAGGGAGAGATTTAAGGAGATCTTCGAGGAGGAGGTAGGTATTCCTATACTTAAATTTCTACCATACAGTGAGGATGTTATTTATATGGATCTTAAGGGAAAACCTGTAGATCTAAACTCTTCCATTGGAAGGGAGATGGAGGATTTACTTAGGAAGATAGTGGAGGTTGTCCATGGGGAGAAAAATTAAGATATTCAGGATAAGGGAGATGATCACCGTCTCAGACTATCTAACGATGGTAAATATCCTACTGGGGATGTTGGCAGTGCTCTTCCAGGACTTTAGATTTATATATCTCGCCTTAGTGTTCGATGCCTTAGATGGATATGTAGCCAGAAAAACCAATACAGTCACAGACTTTGGAGCCCAGTTGGACAGTTTATGTGATGTTGTCAGTTTTGGAGTGGCACCCTCCTATCTACTATACTACTACTTTGGGAGTACTTGGAGTTTAGTAACCTCCCTTATCTTCCTACTATGTGGAGCTCTGAGATTGGCAAGGTTTAATATACTGAATGTTAAGGATTTTGTGGGCTTACCTATACCTGCTGGAGCCCTCCTTCTCTCCACATTCTCTGAAATGATTTTAAAATATGATGAAATGTTAGGATATTATCACTGGGATGTAGGTATCTTTACCTTTGGAGCACTGATAGGACTCCTGATGATAAGTGACATAACATATCCTAAGTATCCAGGGAGATGGCACCTGACAATCTTTGGAATCTCCTTAGTGTTATCCCTCTTCAACATCCCCGAGGGTTTATTTATCTGTGCTGTAGGTTACGCACTTTATGGAGTGTTTCACAGGTGAAATCTCATCCTTTTAGGATAGATAGTAATAGTTTTTCCTCTTTAGCTGTATTTAATTGAAGGATATTAGATCCTTGATAGCACTTAAACCATTAATGAAGTTCCACTCCTTTTATTGTTTTTTTATAGTCAAACTAAATCTTTAAAACTGTTAAACACTGAAAAAGAATTGAACACATCGTTTTTTTTTTAGTTTAGTCTTACTATAACTGATTAGATGTATTTATAGTTATAGAATTCCTGATCAATATAGGTAAATGATGATTACGCCCTTTATAGTATTATTTTTTTATTTTTTTATTATTTCTTTAACTATAGTTCTCATCAAGTAGTAATAGAAAATAATAATAAATAAAATACAGTGAAAAAGTAAAATAAACTCTTATTCTCTGGACTACAATATGTACTGGAAAAGCAGAGTAGAATTTTTTATTAACCCTTCCTTAATTTTTTATTTGTTAATTTTTTACTTTACTAATTATTTTTATTAGGGGAGAATTTCCTCCTTCAATGTTTAGGAGTAGAGAAAATCTCTATCTGTTTTTATTTTTAAAATATCTTTATTCATTATTTTTTATCTTATTATTTTTACAATAATTATTAATTTTATTAAGATTTTTAATGGGAACCAGGGTATTTTTTTAAACTATTACTTTGATGAGAAGTAGGATTATTATAAAAATATAAAACAGATAAATATCTTCTTGAATACTCCTGAACACTTAGGGAAAGAGGTTGGTCTATCTAACAGGACAGATGATGAACTTCATCATGACTAAAAGACTCTCCACTCTTTTTTATGTGTTTAACAACTTGATATTTCTATTTCATTTTAATTAACCCTATATGTTATTAATTATTTTATATTTTAATTGTTTTTAATGTAAGAGCCTACCCAGATGTGGTGGGAAAAATAAAACATAAAAGGAGTAGGTTGATTGTAAAACTAAGGATGTGGGATTTTCTTCCCTATGAAGGTTTGGGAGGAAATGATACTATAGGAGTCGTAGATACCCCACAACCATATTAAAAGTGTGGTAAAGAATCCTACCAATACCACACAGAGGAAACAGTAAAACTGTGAAAACAAGAGATATTATTAAACCTCTTAAAATCCTCCCAGTATAGAGATCATCCTTTACAAGTTTTTTAATCTGACTAAATTCTTTTTCATCCATTTCTCCTTCAACCTTTTAGGAATTCTTCTCTCTTATCTATACCACCACACCTGTTAAAGTAAGTATTAAACCCCTATTCCGGTGAATAGTGTTCATTCATAGATATTAACTTCTCCCTATTTTATTTTTATTACCTACAGCATTATCCCTCTCCAACCTTTCCAGTTCCTCAACCAAACAAGTGATAAATACCCCAACATCAGTAACAACCCCTATAGCCTGGGAGGTGCCTCTATCCATTAACTTCGTTACAGCGTCTGAGTTGATATCCACACAGATAGTTTTTATATAAGAGGGCATCAAATTACCAGTTGCTATGGAGTGAAGTAATGTAGCCATCATGAGAACCATCTTCTTATCTAAAAGTAACTCCCTCATCCTATCCTGTGCCTCTACAACGTCGGTTATAACATCAGGGAGAGGACCGTCGTCCCTTATACTCCCAGCTAATACATAGGGAACGTTGTTCTTTATACACTCATACATTATACCTTTTTTTATTATCCCCTGTTCCACAGCCTTTCTGATACTCCCAGCCTTCATAATGGTGTTTATGGCGTATAGGTGATGTTTATGTCCTCCCAATACAGGTTTTCCTGTTGAGA
>DQVU01000134.1 GCA_015661585.1 Methanothermococcus okinawensis
TATAGAGTTGTATAATGGACTCTCTACAACATTCACTTCCTCTATTGAGATATTTAACTTTTCAGGATCTAAAGTTAAATTTACACCATTTGTAAGTATAAGTAGATATGGTTTTGTACTAGTGTTAACTGTCTCATTTAAGGATACATCGTATCCGTGACATATACAGAGAGAAACTCTATTTCTTATTGCATTTTTGAATTTCAATATAAGTTTAGCGTTAGTTTCATACCTATCCTTTCCACCGATTCTCTCAACAGTGATTCCAGTACTATTCAATTTCTCCACGTAGTCATCAACTACCGCCATTGGACCTCCTACTATAATAACCTTTTCAGGATTTAAAGATAATATTGTATTCAATACATTCTCGTTGTATACTCCCCAGGGGGTTTTTACTATAGTTACGTTAAGAATTTTTGCAATACTAACTACTCCTCCATAATCTGCTGAATTGTCGCTTACTAGGAATACTTCTGTTGCAGATACCATAGGTACTACTAACAGAGATAGCAATAATAGTATCAATTTCTTTATCATACTTTCACCTTGTGTCAAATTTTTTATTATTTATTTTTTATAACTATCTAACATTAATTTAATTATTGATGCTATATATAATTTATGACACTATTCTTCGAGTTCTCTCACTAACTCACATCTTCTAACTCACATTTGAAGTAGAACATGAACCAATCCTACAGAAGGGATTTTAGTATTCCTGAACCTTCCGTTTCAATATTTGTTCCATTACTGCTAAGAATCTTATTTGTTCTATATTACAATAAACTGGGTGGTGTTTGTATTAAATGGACAAGTTCGTGAGAATTGAAGTTAATTGTATAATATCAAAAAA
Organism: Methanothermococcus okinawensis; assembly: GCA_015661585.1. Lineage (GTDB taxonomy): Archaea > AGJL01 > Methanococci > Methanococcales > Methanococcaceae > Methanofervidicoccus > Methanofervidicoccus okinawensis_D. The sequence continues at coordinate 857 of DQVU01000134.1, forward strand.
ATAGAAATGAGAGAGGTTACAACCACTTAGTTTTAAGTCCTGCCCACTGGCGCATCTTTTCATAGGCTATAATTCTTGGTATATTGCCCTTCTCTGCTGGTCCTGGGTTCTTCATATAGAATGCATTAATCTCATACACAGTTCCCCACTCCTCTCTCTCAATAGCCATCTTTCCTAATCTTACTAAATCAACGAGTAACCCGGCCAACGCTGGACTGTCATTTATCCTTCCATTTATAACAAGTTCATCTAAGGCGCCGTTGAAACTGACATATTCAATATGCATGGATATAAACTTCCTATCTCCAAGGGGTTCAAGGTATCCAGTTGGTTTTATGTAGTGGGGTACTTCATAACCTAAGATATCCTTTACAATGCTTGATTTTGTATATTCCTTACTCTTATTCCTCTCCTTATGTGTCAATGCTAAGAAGTCCGTATTTCCACCTATGTTAAACTGGACTATACTTCTAACGTATCTATTCCTCTGAGCCAAATGGGCTATGGTATCTGCCGTTAAAGGTGTTGCACCAGTTGCCCCATCGTCTCCAAAGATAATTAAATTACTCTCCTTGGCAAGTTCAAGGAATGCATTATCGTTTGCTATAAGAGTTGGGATTGCATTTATAAATACAGCTCCTCCTACATCCTTGGCGTAGAGTGAGGCGGCGTAGGTATATACCTGTGTTGCAGTTAATCTCTCCCTGTCGTCGTTCTCTATGGCTTTAATCAATTCCTCTTTGTTGTTAAATGGCCTAAATGCTTCAGTTGTACAGACGTTAATGATAACATCAGCCTTCATCTTTTTCCATTCTTCAACAATCTTGTCTATAGCCTCTGTAAGGGGTCTATCGTCTTCTAAACCTTCTGCCTCAATTGGTAGGTTACGGAGACTTCTTAGGTGTATTCCCTTTCTTACCACTATGTTTTTAAGACTTTCTGGGATCTTGTTTCCATCGTATCTCTTAACAACTTCATAGAGGTTCTTTCCAATCTTATCTGTATCTACATCGTAAGAACCAACTATCTTGATGTTTTCTACTTTTATAGGTAATTCATTTGCCAGGGGAATTCCGTAGTATCCTAATTCTCCATTTTTAATCCTCTCAACACCTATTGCAAATATACTCCCCACATATCCTTGCCCAAGTATAACAACCCTCACCATCTCTCCCCACCTCTCCTCCCATTTTAAATTTAATTAAATATAAATATACTTTTATTTTATTAATATAATAATATTATATTAGATATTACTATAAAACTTATTAATATAATTTTTGGTTTTTTATACACGTAAAGATACTTAGATCTCGTTAGAAAGTTAAAATTTCAAAATTTGAGAATTCTTGACTCTAATTTTTAAGAACTTCTATAGTAGGATAAAATTAAAATAAAGGCTGTATAGATGTAGGAATATAGAGAATTTCAGAAGTTCTTAGAGGCTGAAAAGTATAACTTAACATTCGATAGAGATGTTGCAGGGTTTTTGAACTTACATAAATCAAGGTATGTGGTGTCTGCTCCCTGAAAGACTCTTTGATGAAGTTTAGCTAATAAAGATAGACGAAAGAGAAGAAATCCTCAAGGATCTGATTATTACAGTATTATTTTTCTTAAATTATCTTGAGAGAGGGATTTAAATATTTTTATATTCTATGCATATACTTAAATATGTCCTCATGTTGTACTATCACCTTTACTCCTATCTCCTCACCAACAGTATGTAACTTCTTTACCAGCTCCTCAAAATCACTTTTTGACTTCGATATATCCACGAGCATTATCATGGTGAATAGATCTCCCATAATAGACTGCCTTATATCTAATATATTCACGTTATTCTCTGCAAGTGTAGAGGCTATCTTTGCTACAATCCCTACCTTATCCCTTCCAGTTACCGTTATAACAACCCTTTCCATTAAATACCACCTAACTCTTTTAATGGGAGAAGTGCTTTAGATCGTATATATTCAACCTCTTTTCAGATATCAATCCTACAGCATCTGACCTACACTGTTGACATGCCCTAAACTGAGGTAGATATCTCTCACATTTTTCCCTTATATTCTTTATCTCCTCACAGGTTGGAGGTCTCAGATCTCTCATCTTGTACAGTGGTATAAGAGGGATGATATTCTGGAGATGTGCAATATCCTTAAAGGTTCTGGCAACATCTACAATATTGTCCATATTTATCTCAGGTATTAATACAGTATTTATCTTCACTATCAATCCTAAGTCATGGGCCTTCTTGATACCTTCTATCTGATTCTTAATAAGTATAGATGCTCCTTCTTCCCCCCTGTATATCTCCCCATCGTAGTATATCCACTCTACAATATTCTTAAGTATCTTTGGATCTATGGCATTTACAGTAACTGTTACAGTCTTAACATCTAAGTCTGAAAGTTTCTCGGCATACTTTGGAAGTAGTAGGCCGTTGGTAGATAGACACTTTATCAAATCTGGAAACTTCTCACCTACGATCTCCAAGGTTTCAAAGGTTTCCTTATTGAATAAACTGTCTCCTGGACCTGCTATACCTACAACCCTTAAATTTGGCATCTTTTTAGTTAACTCCCGTAGGTACCCTTCAACATCTTCAGGTTTCATAATGCGTTTTGCCACTCCTGGCCTCTCCTCACAACACTCTTTATCTACACTTCTCCTACAGAACTTACAGGCAATGTTACACTTAGGAGCAACAGGTAGATGGACTCTACCTATATTATCGTGAAGTTTCTCGTTGTAACAGGGATGTACCTTCAATATATGGGCAAATTTAGACATGGATGTTTTTTTACTACTCTTACCACCCATTCTTTCACCTATAAAGGGATAAAATAAAAAAAACTAATTTCATCACTATTAATGATTAGAAAACCTTAACAGTAGATCCCTCTCCTTAATTATAATATCTTTCTCTTTATTTTTTTAATTACTCCTTTAGAGAGATAAAAAATATTTAAAATGGACATCTGAAATTCCTCCCTGCGTACTTGGGATACCCCAACTCCTCTTCGATTCTTATAAGTTGGTTGTACTTTGCTGTCCTCTCTCCCCTTGCAGGTGCTCCAGTTTTTATCTGGCCAGTATTTAGAGCAACTGAAAGATCTGCAATAGTTGTATCCTCAGATTCTCCACTTCTATGGGATACTATAACTCCATAACCACTTCTAAAGGCCAAATTTGCCGCATCTATTGCCTCTGTTAGTGTCCCTATCTGATTCACCTTCAGAAGTAGTGCATTTGCAGCACCTTTCTTAATACCCTCCCTCAACCTCTCGGTGTTCGTTACAAACAAGTCATCTCCTACTATCTGTATCCCCTTCAACTCCTTTGTAATCCTTGCAAAACCTTCAAAGTCATCCTCATGAAGGGGATCCTCAATTGAGATGATGTTGTACTCATCTACTATCTCCTTGTAGAGAGATATAAGATCATCTGTAGATAACTCCCTACCCTGGAGGACATAACAGTCTTTCTCCCTGTTGTAGAACTCTGTAGCTGCACAGTCTATGGCATACACTATCTTATCCTCATAACCTGCCAACTTTACAGCCCTCTCCAGTAGATCTAAGGCCTCTCTTATCTCCTTTACAGGTGGGGCGAATCCCCCCTCATCTCCAACGTTTATTGCATCCTTCCCGTATTTATCTAAGATCACCTTCTTCAACGTGTGATAAACCTCTGAAGATATCCTTATAGCCTCAGAGATGGAATCTGCACCTACAGGCATTATCATAAACTCCTGGAACTCCAACTGATTACCTCCATGAACACCTCCGTTGAGTATATTCATCATTGGAACTGGCATAACGTAGGAGTTGCAACCTCCAATATACTTGTAGAGTGGTAGGGATGCAGTGTCTGCAGCAGCCTTTGCAACTGCAAGGGATACTGCAAGTATGGCGTTAGCACCTAATTTACGCTTGTTCTCTGTGGAGTCAAGTTCCTTCATTAACATGTCGATCTCTCTCTGCATACGGGAGTCAAATCCTATTAACTCAGGTTTTATGATGGAGTTGATGTTATCCACTGCCAGGAGTACCCCTTTGCCTCCAAATCTCATCTCCTTATCTCTAAGTTCTATAGCTTCATGGGCCCCTCTTGAGGCACCACTAGGTACTATGGCCCTACCGTATCCTCCACCTTTTGTTATAACCTCAACCTCTACTGTGGGATTTCCCCTGGAGTCTATAACTTCTCTACCTATCATATCCTTTATTTCAAATGATTCATCTATGTTTTTTAGCAATGTATCACCTGTTTCTATTTATTGGAGTTTATTATAATATCCTTTTATTTTTTATACTTTTTTAATAGATCCAGAATTTCAAAAAATAATATAAAAAATATAATGGATAAAATATATTTTATTTAACCCTGTCCCCATCAAGACGATAATTAAAAAATAATAAAAATTATTATAAAAATAATAAAGGTAAAAAATGATGGGGAAGTTGTTAAAAAACAGATAGAGATCTTTCTTTATTTCTAAACCTTGGAGGAAAGGGATTCTCTGAATATCTTCTAACTATAACCGTTAGATATTTTTTGTATCATCTCAAAATTCCTGTATTTCTCTCAGTGTTCAGGGAAGATCATGGGATATTTAATGGTTCTATCCATTTTTTTATTAGGGTTTTTATTATTTTTATTATTCTTTTGATTACTGCTTTAATGGGAACTAAGGTATAAAAAAATATAATGAATAAAATTAAAATATCCTATTTATACTATCCTTATGGTGATTCAATGTCTGAAAGTATAGAGGATTTCTTAGAGAAGACCTATCTATTTACCAAGGATAAAAACAGACCTATAAAAACTACCGAGTTGGCTAAACTGTTGAATATAAAACCCCCTGCTATTACAAATATGGCTAAAAAACTCCATAAATTAGGTTATGTGGAGTATGAACCCTATATAGGCATAAGACTAACGGAAAAAGGTATAGAGAAGGCAAAGATTATCATAGATAAACACAATATCATTGAGACATTCTTAGTCGAGTGTTTAGGATTGGAAAAGGAAGTAGCCTATAGGGAGGCCTGTAAATTGGAACATGCCATGTCTGATAGAGTATTTAAGAGATTTAAAGAATTTGTAGAGAATCATATAAAGTGTAAGAAGACTTAAACTCCCATCATAGTTCTAAATAGATTTCTAAGTCCAGGGGCAAGGCCTAAGGCCATAATTGTAATTTTCAGGATATTTCTCAGATCTCTATTTTCTACCTCTCTATTAAGAATATAGAGTACAGTTGTAACTACTACTAACTTTAAAGGTATCATAATATAGGGCCCAAAGTAGCCCATGAAGAGTCTTGGTAAGGGATGTTGCTCCCAATATCCATACAACCCAATTCCAATGGCAGTAGATACACCATCTATAAGTTGAGATAGTATAGCATATCTATCTATAGATTGAAACTGTAAGGTGTTCTTTAGAGGTTTTATCTTTTCACAGAGGTGGTTAAAGATACTATATACTAAAATCACTATAGATAAGACGTACAAGAGAGCTTCGATATGGACTGTATTTTTTAAAAAGATAACTGTCAAGTAAGTAATAGGTAATACTGCCATCACTGTTGCTAATATGTAATATCTCTCTTTAAGTATTAAACCTGATAGGATCATTGCGACCATGTAGTATATACCTACCACTACTACAATACCAGGGGTTACGGTGTAGTATGTATGGGGAATGTATCCACCATCTACAAGAGCCCTTATAAGAGATATGAGAACTGTGTAAAATACAGTAACAACTGCAAACTTTCTCTCTATTTCAATATGGAATATCTTACATACTCTGTAGAACAGATACACCATAAAAAACAGTAAGATACCATAAGTTATTTCCTGGATATAGTTATAACCTGTCTGTTTATCTATAGGTTCTATGTAGTACCTGTAAATAAAACTTTTGATATCCAATAGACCCATGTATTCACCAAGTTGTGTTGTTGATCTAAGTTCCAGAAGGTTAATGTTGATTATAATTTTTATAATTATAAAATTAAATGCCAACTTTGAGACTAAAAATAATCTTAAAAGCCAAACATAATTTATATTTATAAAGTATTGATTAATATGGACATGAAATTAATAATTTTAATGATAATAAAAAACATACCTGATTTAATTTAGAAACGATTCAAAAACTAAAGATAAAGGGGAAAGGGAGGAGAGTTGTTGTAGTTGATAGAGAAACATTATGAAGTTTTTCCAGTTGATGCTCCAGTGATAATTGCCAATATATGTAAAGATTTAATAACAACTGGAAGTAAGATAAAAGATATCGATATGGAGGATTTGGAGATATTAGTCTCTCGGCAACTTCTCGCCGATAGGGTTAAATAATAAATTTAAAATTCTAAGATTATTATAAAAAATAACAGGTGTATAAGATGGTGGAGATATACTACGACAAAGACGTTACACTGGATGGAGTAAAGGACAAAGTTATTGCAGTTATAGGTTATGGAAATCAGGGGAGGGCACAGTCCCTGAATATGAAAGACAGTGGATTAAATGTGATAATAGGACTAAGGCCCAACGGTCCATCATGGGAGAGGGCAAAATCTGACGGACATACAGTAATGACTATAGAGGAGGCAAGTAAAGAGGCTGATGTGATCCATATACTTATACCAGATGAGGTTCAGCCAACAGTCTATGAAAAACAGATAAAACCTTTCCTAAAGGAGGGGAAAACCTTAGGGTTCTCCCATGGCTACAA
>DQVU01000184.1 GCA_015661585.1 Methanothermococcus okinawensis
AGGGAGTTAAATATTGAGTATAAACTGGAGAACTACAACCATCCATCATTTATCCCTGGGAGGTGTGCTAAGATAGTAGATTTAAGGGATAATAGAGTTATTGGATACTTTGGAGAGATACATCCTCAGGTGATACTTAACTTCCAGTTAGAGTATCCAGTTGTAGGGTTCGAGATGGAGGTTAGGTAGGATTTATTTTTTATTTAATAAAAATAATTATTATTAAAAATATTAAAAAAATAATATTAAAGATTAAAACACTAAAATAAAAAGTAACTAAAATATTAAAAAGGTAATAGAAAACATTTTTCAATAGGTTTTTGTCTCTAAAATCTATAAAATCAAAAAGACACTCATCTATATACATCCTATTTTTATAACCACTTTATATAGTCTGTTAGTATAATCGTTCCTGCCAGATAAGTGTACTCCTTCCTAGTGTTATAATTCAAAATTTTATTTTTTTATTTATATAATAAAAAAGATTGTAAAATCTTATAATCAACTTATACAACAAAAACTTACTTTAAAAACCACTAAGGCGGCATCTATGGATATAATCCAGGTGATAACTCTAAGTATCGTAGAGGGAGTTACAGAGTTCCTACCTATCTCTTCCACAGGCCATATGATAGTAGTATCCCATCTACTAAATATCCCCCAGAGTAGTATTCATATAAACTTTGAGATAACTGTACAGTTGTCGGCAATACTTGCAGTATGCTACCAGTACTCAGAAAAACTTAGAAGGGGTTTAAACCTGTGGAAGAAGATACTTGTATCATTTATACCAACTGGTACGGTAGGACTACTTTTTTATAAGGAAATAACAGGCCTGTTCTCTGTTACTACTGTAGCCCTAAGTTTTATCCTTGGAGGTGTAGTATTTCTAATCGTTGAGAGGTTCTACAGGGAGGATAAAAGTACTACTAAGAGTTTAGAGGGTATAACTTACAGACAGTCATTGATAGTAGGTATTGCCCAAATGTTCTCCCTTATCCCAGGTACCTCCCGCTCAGGCGCCACCATCGTAGGGGGCCTATTATCTAACTTAGATAGGAAAACAGCTACAGAATTCTCCTTCCTATGTGCAATACCTGTAATGCTAACTGCCACAATTTTTAGTATATATAAGAGTCTTGAAGAGTTAAACACTGGAGATATATACACCTTAATACTGGGATTTGGAATTACCTTCTTTACAGCCTTAATTACAGTTAGACTGTTTTTGAAGTATGTAAAGAGATACAACTTTGTTCCCTTTGGGATATATAGGATAATTTTTGGTTTGATTTTGCTTTTATTCTTCGGTGATTAGGTTGTTGAGAGGAGAGGTTCTATAATTATTTTAGTAGTAAAAATAATAATATAACCTTAGTTCCCATTAAAGTATAATAAAAATAATAAAAATCCCAATAAAAGATAAATTAGTAGAAGATATTTCGGAGAATCCCCTTCCTCCAATGTTCGAGTTGATAGAAGATATATCTGTTTATATTTTATTTTTTAATAACTTCTCCATTATTTTTTACCTTCATTGTCTTTTTATAGTAATAAACAGAAACTTTTTAAATTAACAACAACCATCTAGGATCTTGAATAAAAAATAATTATAGAAAGAAAAATAAAAAAATAAAAATATTAAACTGTTAATATCTAAAAAAGTAAAATACAATCCTTATCCCCTGGTCTATACCGAGCACTGAAAAACAGGGTAAGATTTCTGTTAAATCCTTTTTCTTATAAGTTTTTTATCTCTTTTTTGTTATTTCTTTATTTTATTTATTTTTTACTTATAGTTTAAAATTATGTCCATGAGTATAATTTTTTATAAGATTTTTTTGATGGGAACTGGGGTTATTTTATTTTTATCATATTTTGATGGGAATTGGGAGTAATCCTTAAATTAAAATAAATATTAAATTATCTGCACTATACCAACTCCTCTACAGGAATCAACTTACTATATTCTACGATCCCATGAAGGGCCGAAACCTCTACTGGTATGCCCTTACTTTTAAGTATAGCGAAAGGATTCATACCTCCAAAACTTATGTATCCAAACATATTTTTCTCAACTTTAACACCACATACGTCGTTATTCGGTTTTCCTACCTTGTATATACCCCTCCAATTTAGATATTTTACTATCTCTATTAATCTCTCCCGAGCAACCATTGGGGCTTTTCTAACTCCAGATAGTACTATACTTTCACCGTCTATTCTGTTGAGGAATATCTCATGGGGATCCAATGAGGTGCCGTCGTAGGAGATGATCTCTATAAACCTATCCTTTGAAAGTTCCAATA
>DQVU01000058.1 GCA_015661585.1 Methanothermococcus okinawensis
ATAATAAAAATCCCAATGAAAAATAATCAGTAAAAATGAAGTAATGAACTATATCTCATGATCTTTCCTGAACACTAAGATAAAGAAGTTATATTAGAAGATATCCAGGGAATCATCCTCCCCCAATATTCAGGAGTAGTATAATTATTTTTTATAGTTATTATTTTATATTATCATTATTTTTTAATATTTTTTAACTATAACCTTGGTGGGAACGAAGGTTAATACTAAATTAAAATTTTATAACAAAAAATAACAAATTGTAAAATATTTAAAAGGAAGTAAATTATAAAAGAGAAGGATCCTGTCTATATTATCCCGTAGAAGGTTCTGAGCATCGTAAGAAATAAAGTAGAATCCTGTTAATCCCATTCCTCCAGGATGTGTTAATCTCATCGCTGTTAACGATTGGAATTTCAATCTTTCTTGAAGTGCTTAGGAATATTTTAGAAAGAAATAAATAGAGGCATATATAATTATTTTATTGTAAGTTTAGCAATGTTGTGTGTTTAACTTATCATAAATCATTATAAGATCTATCATAAACTTTCATCATCTATATTATAGTCGTAGTAATATTCCTCTACAAACCATAGTATGTTGTACTTCTTTGCCAGGGCAAATAATCTCTCTACAACCTCCCTGTTCCCTCTCTCGAATATCTCATGAAGTATCATATCCAATATATCGTATAGTTCTTCATCCTCAAAATAAGAGGAAGATATTATATCCTCCAAAAGTTTAAGTAATTCTTCATCCTTGGAGTTTTTTAAAAACCTGTTCCTTAGGAATGATCTAAAGGTATAGATATTTTTCCTCTCGTATGGAATAAGTTTTAAAATAGAACGACCTTCCTCTAAGAGGTTGTCGTCCTTCTCGATAATTGCCTCCCATAGGTTGTATTCTATAACTATATTCCTTAAGATCTCCAGTATCTTTTCCTTAGATTTCTTTTTCAAATCCTCAAATACTCTATCTCCATCTACATAATCGTTGTTTAAAAAAGCCTCTATAAGGGCATAGGCATGCTTGCAGTTGTATCTGTAGGGACAGGAGCAGATACCTGAGTAATCCTTCAAATCTACAACTGTATTGTAGAGTTCTCCACCCAATACTTTACCGTATAGTTTGTTGCCAAACTTCACACAGCATTTTACCAAGTTGTTTCTGTAGTAATTCTTACCTCTTTCTCTTATCTTACTCTCATATACCCACTTATACCTCATAGTAAAACCATAATAAAATTTTTATAATATAAATAATTTTTTATAATAAAATTAAACTTAGAGAGATAAATACCCATTGTTAATAACTCTTTTTTAATCTATTATAATCTATTATACTTAAATTGGAGGGTTAAATATGTGTGGCATTATCGGATTTATAAGTAGAAAGAAGAGGTTGATAAGAGGAGATAAGATAGCAATAGCGTTGGATAGTTTAAAGGAGAGGGGAAATGGACAAGGTTCAGGATACGTAGGTTATGGGATCTATCCAGATTATAAGGATTACTATGCTCTACATGTTTTCTTAAAGAACACTCCTACTTACCATAAGATAATAGATAAGGTAAAAAATATACTGAGTAAATACGGGGTTGTAGTTAAGGATGAAGAGATCCCTGTAAAGGAGGGGGTTTTAAAAAAGGAGTTTATACCTTGGAGATTCTTCTACGACTTCCACGACTCCTACAAGGATATTGAAAACGATCTAATGGTAAATATAGTAATGGAGATAAACGACAAGGTTAATGGAGCCTTTGTATTCTCCAGTGGTAAGAACTTAGGTGTCTTCAAGGCTACAGGATGGCCTAAGGAGGTGGCAGAATTCTACAGGTTGGATGAGTACGAGGGTTATATGTGGCTGGCCCATGCAAGGTATCCTACAAACACGAGAGGTTGGTGGGGAGGTGCCCATCCCTTCAATATACTCAACTGGTCTGTTGTACATAACGGGGAGATAACAAGTTACGGTACAAACAAGAGATACGTGGAGAGTTTCGGTTATAAGTGTAGGATGTTCACAGATACAGAGGTTGTAGCCTATATCTTCGATCTCCTTATCAGGAAGCATAAACTACCTGTGGAGTACGCCCTAAGTGCCATAGCGCCTAAGTTCTGGGATGAGATAGAGAGGATGGATGAGGAGGAGAGGAGGATACATGAGGCAATAAGGATGACCTACGGTCCAGCTGCACTAAATGGACCTTTCGCCATAGTGGTTGGTACCCATGAGGGAATGATATTTATGAATGGAGATATAGAGAAAAACAACACCATGATAGGACTTACAGATAGGATAAAACTTAGACCCCTTGTAGCCGCCGAGAAGGATGATTTAGTATTTGTATCCAGTGAGGAGGCTGCCATAAGAAGAATATGTCCAGAATTAGATAAAGTGGAGATGCCTGATGCTGGATCCCCTGTAATCGTTAGAATAGAGTAAAGAGTAAAATATGGAGGAGGAGTGTAAGATGATACCCTCAGCAGTTCCACCAAAGTACAAGGTAGAAATAGATAGAGATAGATGTATGCTCTGTGGGAGATGTGTAGAGGAGTGTTCCTGGGGAGTTTATAGGAAGGAGAAGGATAGAATAGTTATATACTCCAATAGATGTGGAGCCTGTCAGAGATGTATAGTTATGTGTCCAAGGGATGCTATAACAGTAAGGAGAAATATAACGTGTTGGAGAGACCACCCACTTTGGACAGCAGAGGTAAGGGAGGACATTATAAATCAATCTAAGACTGGCTGCGTATTACTAAGTGGTATGGGAAATGCTAAGGAGTATCCAACCTATTTCGACCGTATAGTCTTAGATGCCTGTCAGGTGACCAACCCATCTATAGACCCCCTCCGAGAACCTATGGAGTTGAGGACTTATATAGGGAAGAAACCAAAAAAGTTAGAGTTTGAATTTGTAGAGGAGGAGATAGACGGTAAGAAAATTAAGAAGGCTAAGTTAAAAACTAAGATAGCACCTAATTTAAAGTTGGAAACACCTATCATGATAGCCCATATGTCCTATGGGGCTCTATCTTTAAATGCTCATTTAGCAATGGCAAAGGCTGTTAAGGAGTGTGGAACCTACATGGGTTCTGGAGAGGGGGGACTCCATAAGGCACTCTACCCCTATGCAGATCATATAATTACCCAGGTGGCAAGTGGGAGATTCGGGGTAAATGTGGATTACTTAAACAGAGGAGCTGCAATTGAGATAAAGATAGGGCAGGGTTCAAAACCTGGGATAGGTGGCCACCTACCAGGGGAGAAGGTAACTGCAGAGGTTTCTATGACAAGGATGATTCCTGAAGGTACTGATGCCATATCTCCAGCTCCACACCACGATATCTACTCCATAGAAGATCTGGCACAGTTGGTAAGGAGTTTGAAGGAGGCAACAAGGTGGAAGAAACCTGTCTTTGTGAAGATTGCAGCAGTACATAACGTAGCAGCCATTGCAAATGGTATTGCAACCTCAGATGCAGATGCAGTTGTAATAGATGGATTTAAGGGTGGTACAGGAGCAGCTCCAAAGGTATTCAGGGATCACGTTGGAATACCTATAGAGATGGCAATTGCAGCAGTTGATGAGAGACTTAGGGAGGAAGGTGTTAGAAACGAGGTAAGTATTATAGCCAGTGGAGGTATTAGGAACTCTGCAGATGTGTTTAAGGCCATAGCCCTTGGAGCAGATGCAGTCTATATCGGAACTGCGGCTATGGTGGCCTTAGGGTGTAGGGTATGTGGTAGATGCTACACTGGACAGTGTGCCTGGGGCATTGCAACACAGAGACCTGAGTTGGTTAATAGGTTAGATGTTGAGGAGGGAGCTAGGAGAGTGGCAAACCTTATAAAGGCCTGGACTCTCGAGATCAAGGAGTTACTTGGAGCAGCTGGAATTAATTCTATAGAGAGTTTAAGAGGAAATAGAGACAGATTAAGAGGTATTGGGTTAAATGAGGTGGAGTTAAAGGCTTTAGGGATCAAACACGCTGGATTTTAAATAAACAATAATAATTATTATAATAAAAATAATTACAATTAGAATTAATCGAAAAAAGAGATTCTTCAGTTGTTAAACCACTTAATATTAACTAATCTTGCTGTTTAAGGTTTTAATCTCTATCTTTAACAGGTAGATGGGAAATAAGTTTATAAAATATTTTTTAATTTTTTTAAGGTGGAATCATGGAAAATGAGGAGATGGTAATAATAGACGCCAAGGATATGAACTACAGGGAGTTAAATGAAAAAATCCACGAAGTTCTGAATAAAAACCCCAACATAAAAAAGATCGTCTTAAAAAATGTCTTAGGGCAGAGGTACATAGGAAACGGTATCCAAAAAAGGGATCTAACCATCGAGATCTACGGGGTACCTGGGGGAGATCTTGGGATGTTCATGAGTGGCCCTACTATTATAGTCTACGGTAATACAGAACACGCCCCAGGGAACACCATGGATGACGGTAAGATTATAATCCATGGGAGTGGGGGAGATGTAACTGGACACTCCATGAGAGGGGGAAAGATATTTGTAAGGGATGATGTGGGTTATAGAAGTGGTATCCATATGAAGGAGTACAAGGATAAGTTTCCAGTACTGGTTATAGGTGGTAGGGCTAAGGATTTCTTGGGGGAGTATATGGCTGGAGGTATGATATTGGTGCTGAATATAGATAGAGAGGGTAAGGATCTTGGAAAGATTAAGGGGAGGATGATAGGGACAGGTATCCATGGGGGAAGTATCTATATAAGGGGAGAGGTGGATGAGTTCCAACTTGGTGTAGCGGCAGATATTAAGGAATTTACAGAAAAGGATAGGGAGAAAATAAAGGGATATATAGAGGAGTTCTGTAATTATTTCAATCTAAATGAGGATATAAAGGAGAAACTGATAAACTCGGAGTACACCAAGATAGCACCAGTATCTAAGAGACCTTTTGGAAAGTTATACACCCACGATTTAAGATAAAAGACAAAGGTGGAAGGGATGAAATCATATTTAAAATTAAAGGAAGAAGTGTGGGATAGAAACATATGTTCAGGATGTGGGGCCTGTGTCTCAGTATGTCCTGTAGATAACATATACTTCAAGGAGGAGAGTCCTGTAAAGTTTGTATGTGATGAATGTGCCTGTATTATAGTACCTGTGGAGGGTATAGAGCATCCAGTATCTGCAGAGTTCTGTAAAACTACACTCTACGATGTAAGATGTGGAGCCTGCTACGACGCCTGTCCAAGGACAGAGAAAACCTATATTCCAAATATTGAACCTGGTTTAGGTAGGATACTGAAAAAATATAGGGCCAAGGCAAAGATAGAGGTAAAGAACGCCCAAAATGGAGGAGTGGTAACTGCAATACTCGCCAACGCCTTTGAGGAGGGACTTATAGATGGGGCATTAGTTATGAGGGAGGATAGATGGACGTTGGAACCAGAGCCCTATCTTGCTACCTCAAAGGAAGAGGTTATAGAATCTGCAGGGAGTAAGTACAACTGGAACGTCCCTATACTTAGAACCCTTAAGGATGCTGTAATGAATAAAAAACTGAGGAGAATAGCGATAGTGGGAACTCCCTGTGTAATGGATGCTATATATCAGATAATGTCTTCAAATAACGATCTACTTAGACCTTTCAAAAATGCCATAAGACTGAAGATAGGACTATTCTGTTTTGAAACCTACGACTACGATAGGATGGTAAAGATACTTGAGGAGAGGGATATTAAACCCTGGACAGTGAGGAAGATGGAGATAGTAGGAAGGGAGTTGAGGATTACACTTATAAATGGAGACACTGTTAGATTCAACTTGAAGGATATAGAGCATGCAGTTAGAGTAGGTTGTAAAGTTTGTAGGGATTTCACAGGGATCACTGCAGATATCTCTGTAGGAAACGTAGGGACGCCCGTTGGATACTCCACTGTACTTGTAAGAACACCTTGGGGCGAGGGATTTATAGATAGAGCACATAGAAATGGGTATATTTCTATAGAGGAGGATGTGAATTTAGATGTCATCAAAAAACTTGTGGAGTTGAAGAAAAAAAGAAAGACTGTGTAGGTTTGAAAGTATAATGATAATTCTTCCGAGGGATAGGGAGATTCTCTTCAAGGTTTCGAAATTATCTGTGATTGAGGAGAAGAAAATTTCCCTGGTTTCAGTAATGAGTTGATTTTCCACATTGAGAAGAAGGGTTATCTTCTTAACACCTGAAGACACTATCTTATACCTTTTTAATCAATCCCTTTAGATACACTATAGGTACATGAATTATATATCCTAATATCCCTAAGAAACATATCCCCAAACCTGTAACCTTTGCAACATTTAAATACTCTTCTGTTGTAGGTTTCCTCAGTACCATCAGTACCCTTTTACACTGATTTAGGAAGGATTTTAATCTCTCTATCTTTTCCTCCATCTCTATTTTTCCTTTCATATCATCCCTCTATTTAGATACTGGGGAGTATGTCGATAACTACAGGTTTTTTACCCTTTGGTGTGCTAAATGGTGCTATTTCAGTGGATTTAGTACCTGTGATTATAAGTAGTACCTTGATAGTGTTTTCCGCATTTTCATCAATTGTAGTACCCCAGATTATAGTGGCGTTCTCGTCTAATCTCTCGGTAACTGTTGAGACTATTTCCTTAGCTTCCTCTACACTCATATCCTTTGGTCCTGTAATATGTATCAGTGCACCCTTAGCCCCATCTACCTCTACACAGAGGAGAGGACTGTTCAACGCCATATTTATTGCTTCCTTAGCCCTGTTCTCAGAATCACTCTCCCCTATACCTATCATTGCTATTCCACCGTTACTCATCACAGTCCTTACATCTGCAAAGTCAAGATGGATGTCTCCAACGTTCTGCACAAGATCTATCATACCCTTTACAGAGTTAATAAGGATCTCATCAGCAACCTTAAACGCCACTCTCAGGGGCACATTTGGAACTATCTCTAAGAGTTTATCATTTGGGATTATAACTATGGTATCTGCTACCTTCTTCAACTTCTCCAGTCCCTGTATAGCGTTGTTCATTCTGATCTTTCCCTCCATGGAGAAAGGTAAGGTAACCACTGCAACAGTTAAGGCCCCTAACTTCCTGGATATCTCTGCCACTATTGGAGCAGAACCTGTCCCAGTACCTCCTCCCAATCCACAGGTTATAAATACCATGTCGGAGTCCTGTATAGCCTTTTTAATATCCTCCGCATTTTCCTTGGCAGCCTCTTCACCCTTTACTGGATCTCCACCAGCACCTAATCCCCTTGTAAGGTTTTTACCTATGAGTACCTTTACATCTGCCTTTGTCTTTATAAGTTGTTGGGCGTCGGTATTTATAGCAACAGTTTTTATTTCCTCTATCTCCTCCTTTGCAAGTCTATTTAAGGCGTTATTCCCTGCACCTCCACAACCTACTACAGTTATTTTAATCTTAGACTTCTCGATAAATTCCAAAAGTTCCTTATCAACTTCTGACATTTCCATATCTTCTTCTATAGGTTCAACTCCCTCCTCTACTATACCCTTTAAAAACTTCAAAGTATTACCTCCTGTTATTTTTTATTGATTATTTTAACATTCATTTAACATTTATTAATCTTTTGATTAGATTACTTTATAAATTATTGGAGAATAATTATTAATGAATTATAAAGTTATATTATAATTTATATATTTTTATATTTATGAGGTGGGATAAATGATATCATCCAAGGCAAGAGAGAGGGCTAAAAGGAAGATCATAGAAGTTGCCAACAGTATGTACGATCTTATATTAAAGGGAAAGAGACCAAAACTCAAAATACCTATTAGAAGTTTAAGTAATGCAAAGTTTGATAGGGAAAAGGGTACCTTTGTACTGCTGGGAAAGGAGAAGGAGAGGACTTTAACAGTTAATCAGGCGAAGATCTTTGCACAGACTATCAAGATGATGGAGTTTGCAAAGGAAC